>JBEIFN010000102.1:0-7140 GCA_040382435.1 Alphaproteobacteria bacterium | reverse complement strand
GCCTTCCGGTCGGCCGGCGCGTCCGGGCACCCATCGAGGAAGGCCTGCCATGCCTCAGGCGTCCCCGCTGCTTCCGCTTGGTCGAACAGCAGCTTTTGCCGTTCGCCGATGATCTCCTCGCGGTCGCCGTGGGTGGGGAACAGCTCCAGCCAGCGGTCGTACGCGCTGACGTCTTTGGCGAGGCGCGCCTTCTCTTTGAGCAGGACGTCGAGTCGTGCGAGCGCGTGCCGACCCGAGGAACCCGATGTTCCTTGCTCGCGGACCCAAGCATCGTAGGATGTGACGTCGTCGGCCGCCTGAACGGCCGCGAAGTCCGGTCCACAGGCCATCAGCATCCACGTCAGCGCCAACGCTCGTCGCATCTGCCCTCCACGCGCCGAAGGTTGCATCGCCCGGGGCGACGGGGCAACCCCGACGGCGTCGAATCTTCGCGAGGGGGCGCCGCGTGCGTTAGCAACGACCTCCATGAGCGCACCGATCGACCGGGACCGCATGCTTCGGATCAGCGAGGTCTACGCCTCGGTGCAAGGCGAGAGCACGCACGTGGGCAAGCCGTGCGTGTTCGTTCGACTGACGGGCTGCAACCTGAGATGCCGCTGGTGTGACACCACATTTTCGTTCACCGGGGGCAGCTGGCGACCGCTGGACGAGGTGGTGGCCGAGGCGCTGGCGTTCGGCATCCCGACGGTCGAGGTGACCGGCGGTGAGCCGTTGGTGCAGCGGGCGGCGATCCCCTTGATGCAGGCACTGCTCGACGCCGGGTGCGAAGTCCTGCTCGAGACGAGTGGTTCTCGGCCGATCGACGGCGTGCCGGAGGGGGTCCACATCATCCTCGACCTCAAGGCGCCCGACTCGGGAGAAGAGCGGGCGAACCTGTGGCAGAACCTCGACCGGCTCCGCGACACCGATGAGATCAAGGTCGTCCTTGCGTCGGAGGCGGACTACGCTTGGGCGGCCGAGGTCGTTCGCGCGCGTCGGCCGACCGTGCCCGTGCTGCTGAGCCCGGTGTGGGGCGCGCTCGACCCGACGTGGCTCGCCGAGCGGATCGTCGCGGACCGCCTGCCCGTCCGGTACCAGCTGCAGCTTCACAAGGTGCTTTGGCCGGCCGAGGCGCGCGGCGTCTGAGGCCGCTAGGCCAGCGCCCCTCCGCACGAGCTCCCTGCGCCGGCCGTACAGCCATAGCAATGCTGCGCGAGCACCACGCGGCGTGCTGCCAGGGCGTCGAGATCGGCGTGCCGCAGGTCGGGCCGCGCCGTGGCCATCGGCCGCTCGAGCATCTGATGGAAGTCGCAGTCGTACAGCGTGCCGTCCCAGCCGACGCTCCATGTGTCGCGGCACATCAGTCCTGGCAGCGTGGCGGGGTTGAACGCGTCGACCAGGAGCCCGAGGTAGCGGTCGACGTCGCCGCGCGCGTCGAGGTCGGCGAGGAAGCGGCTGACCGGGAGGTTGTTCAGCGCGATCAGGCGATCGAACGTCACACCGTGTTCCCGCATCAACCCTGCCTTCCACTCCCGCGCCATCGCGGCCTCACCGGCGGGCAGGAAGGCACCTGCGGGGTTGTGGACGAGCGTCAGGACGGCACGGGGGGCACCGCGTCCGTATCCGGCTGCGTTGAGCGCCTTGAGGGCCGCGATCGAGGCGTCGTAGACGCCGTCGCCTCGTTGACGGTCGGTGTTCGGGCGACGCCAGTGCGGCAGGCTGGCGACGACCTCGACGCCGTGCTCGGCGAAGAAAGCAGGTAGGTCGGTATGCCGGGCAGCGCGCAAGATCGTCAGGTTGCACCGGTCGATCGTGTGGCACCCACGCGCGGCAGCGTGCGCGATGATCTCCCGAAAGCGTGGGTGGAGCTCGGGTGCGCCGCCGGTCAGGTCGACGGTGGCGAACGCGCCGCGGTCGATCCAGCGCAAGGCGGCGTCGACCACCTCGTCCGACATCACCTCTTCGCGGTCCGGTCCGGCGTCGACGTGACAGTGGCGGCAGTGCAGGTTGCACCGCTTCCCGAGGTTGAGCTGCAGCACGCGCGGCGGTCGTGGCGTCAGACCATGGGTCCAACCTGCACGCGCGACGGCGTCGGCGAACGGCGCGACGGCGACGGCCTCGAGTCGGGCGCGCTGCGCCTGCGGGTCTTGGAGGGGGTGCTGCTCGCTGCGAAGCGTCACAACGCGCCCTTGGCGCGCGCGGCGTCGATCGCCTGCATCCCGTGGACCAATGCCGCACCGCCCTTGATCGCGGTCGCGACGTGGATCGCCTCGGTGATCTGGTCCATGTCGGCGCCGCGTCGGAGGGAGGCGTCGGTGTACGCGTCGATGCAGTAGGGGCATTGCACCGCGTGGGCGACCGCGAGCGCGATGAGTGCCTTTTCGCGCTCGCTGAGTGCCCCGTCCTCGAACACGGCACCGTAGTAGGCGAAGAACTTGTCGGCGAGCGCCTTGCTGCCGGCCTCGCCGATGCGTCCGAAGTCTTGGAGATGCGCTTGCTTGTAGTAGTCGGCCATACGGCCCTCCGATGGACGCGCCCTATCGGCCCGCGGAGGTCTGTGCAGGCCAGCGCCGAGGGAGGATCTCGGTGACCGCGAGGTAGAGCGTGAATCCGACGAGCGCCTGCCAGCCCTCCTGGCTGTAGAGGCGGCGTGCGACCAGCAGCTCGTGGTCGATGTCGAGCGCGCGGCCCCATAGCGGCCCGTGGACGCCCTCCGGTCGGAGCACGACGAACACCTGCCAGCCGATGTAGGCGCACTGGGCGAGGAACGTGGCGATGATCAGCAGGTGCAACGTGCGCCACGGTGGTGGCAGGGCGGACGGGGTCATGACGCGCTCCTTGGTCCTTGTCACCGGCGCACGATACCCGGTGCGGGGAGGCGCGCCATGACCGCATCGCTGGGCGACGTCGCGCTGCGCGACACCGAGGGGCACCCAGTTCGCCTTGGGACGGCGTGGGCCGAAGGGCCGGCCCTGCTGGTCTTCCTCCGTCACTTCGGTTGAATGTTCTGTCGCGAGCAGGCTGCTCGCATCACGCAGCTCGCGCCAACCCTGCGCGCGTCGGGGGTGTCCACCGTGCTGATCGGCACGGGCTCGCCCGCGCAGGCGCGTCGGTTCGCGGTGGAGCGTGGGCTATCGGTGCCCGTCTGGGTCGATCCGGAGCGCGCGAGCTATGATCGCGCGGGCTTGATCCGGGGATTTGGCGCGACGCTCGGGAACCTGGCGGTCTGGCGGAACGGTCTGCGGGCCGCTCGGGAAGGGTTTCGTCAGGGGGCGACGGCGGGGGACCCGTGGCAGAACGGCGGCGTCCTCGTTGTCGACGCAGCGGGCGAGGTGGTGTGGTCGCATCGGAGCGAGGTGGCGGGGGACCACCCTGCCGACGCCGACATCCTCGCCGCGGTAGCTGCGCTCGGGTCAGCGCCCTAGCGCGTCGAGGGCGGCGGTCGCGGCGGCCTCGAGGGCGTCGACCTGAAAGGTCGGCCAGACTTCGCCGTCGAACGCGACGCTCGGCGTGGCGCCGTCGAGGGCGGCGCGGGTGGCTTCGAGGAGGGCTGCGCCGCGTGCGGCCGCTGGGTGGTCGGGGTGCGCCTCGATCGTGTGCGCGATCGCTGTGAGCAGGCGCGTGATGCGGATGCCGCGCGCCATCGACTCGGCGAGCGTGGTGTGGGCGAGGATCTCACCGGGGAGCTCTGTGGCGTACCACCAAGTCGGTGTGAGTGTGGCGTCGTCGCACGGGTCGAGAGTTGTGGGGTCCCAGTGCCACTGCAAGAGGGTCTCGGCGCCTGCTGCCCAAGCGCCCAGCGGCCCCGTCGCGCCGGGGGCGGCGTTGTAGGCCCATGCGCGGCTGCCGGCTGCGCGGATGCCGTCGAGGGTGGTGGCGGAGAGCGCAGGGAGGTTGCCCACCAAGACGACGTCGAACAGGCCCGCGACGGCCCGGTCCATCGGGTGACCGGCCGTGGCGGCGAGCGGAAGTCCGGGCATCAGCGCGTGCAGGTCCGGGATGAGACGCTCGGCGAGGCGTGTGGCCGTCGCGTTCTTCCATCCGCCTTCCTCTTCCCAGAAGGTGACCACGATGTCAAGGTCGGGCTGTCGGGCCGCAGCGAGGAGCGTTTTCAGCGGATCTTGGAGCGCGGTGGGGAGGTGTCCGCTCCCGGCGAGGTAGGTGAGCGGTCGGACCGGTTCCTTGGGGTCGCCCCACAGCAGGGTCTGCCCGCCGAGGCTGCGCCAGCGGTCGGCGACGTCGAGGAACCGCTCGCCGCCGCGCGCGACCTCCTCCGGGAACGGCTCGCCCCACATCAAGCCTTTGATGGCGGCGGCGTTGGCGCCCAAGCTCGATGCGCGCGTCAGGTCCCGCGCGAGCGCTTCGTCGCGTGGCCCGTCGAGGCGGATCTTCGCCGGGTCCTGTTGATGGAACCATCCGACCGTCGGCGTCGCGGGCGGTAGCGTCTGGGAGCGGACGTCGACCACCCACCGCGTGCGGTAGGTGTGTCCGTCCTGACGGAGCGAGATCTGGACGCTGTGCCGGCCGGCGCGCGCGGTCGTCGGCACGTGCAAGGTCAGCGCCACCCCGGCGGGCAAGCCCTGTCCCCCCCGGACGGCGCCCTCGGTCGGAATCAGCCACGTCGGCCGCGTCGCGAGCGGCCGGCTCGCGTGCTGCCGTGCGTCGAGCCAACCGAGCTCCCAGGTCTCGACGGTGAGATCGTCGGGGGCGCGCACGGAGACCGTCGCGGGTGCGTCGGTCGGCAGCCACACCGCGACGGTCTGTCGGTCGTCGCGCCACAGGGTCAGGCGGTCCGCCGCCTCGACCGAACGGGTCGGGCCGCGTTCGAGCGGTCCCGTGGACAGGCCGGGCAGGGGGTTCGGCGGTGGACGGACGGGAGGCAGGTGCGTCTGACGCCAAGCGACGCGGAGGGCGTCCTCGACGGCGAGCTGGGCGAGGACGGCGTCGCGGTCGTCGGCGGGTGCGACGACGAGGCCTTGCAGCGGCCTTCCGGTCAGGCGGATGCGCGCACCCTCGTTGCTTACGGTGAACGTCGCCGTCTCCACCCACGCCTGCGCGGGCGGGGACGACGTCCAGACCGTGGCTCCCGCCGTGGACGTCGCTGCGTAGTGGGGCCAGCACTGCCCGAGATCGCGCTTGGCAAACGTCTCCCAACGCGTGGGACCCGTCTCGGACCATACGGTGGTTGGACCCACGCTGATCGCGGCTGGGGCGCTCACATCATCCAGTGTGGGGACGCCGCGCCCGACCCAGGCCCACGCTTGATACGTCCCTGGGGGGAGCGTCAGATGAAGGACGCCGCCGTGGAGCGCGTCACCGGTGACCGGGTCGGGCATCTCGCCGCTGGGTGCGTCGTGCGGGGGCTGGACGAAACGCGCCGCGTCGCCGCAGTCTACCGGGTTGCAGTCGGTCCATCCGGGCGGAACCTGCTGCCCGACTGGGCCGAGATCGAGCCATAACGGCACCGCTCAGGCCTCGATCTCGGCGTCGAGCGCCGCGAGACCCTCGGTGAAGCCCGCCGACAGGATCGGGAACCGGAAGGCGCTGCGAGGATCGAGGTTGTAGCCGTCGAGGTGGAAGGCGGGCGCGTACCGTTCGCGCTTCCACTGGTTCGCCGTCCACAGCGTCAGGAAGCGGCGGACCCACGCCGCGAGGGTTCGCCCGTCATGCTGGGGGAAGTCCGCGACCAGCCCGCGCCAGATCGCGACGGGGGTGGCTCGGTCGCGCACGAGCCTGCGCTCGATCGCGTCGAGGACCTCGTAGGGCATCAGGTCGGCTTCGTCGGTCTGGTGCGCGGCGGCCGGACGCAGCTCGGCGGTCGGCTGTTGGGCGTTGACGGTGGCGAGCGCGGGCAGCGGCCCCAGCCCGGGGACACCCCAGGATTCGGCGTAGCGGAGCCAACGTCGCAGAAACGCCTTGTCAATGCCTGCGATCGGAGACAGGCCGCCCGCGGTGTCGCCGTCCATCGTCGCGTAGCCGACCGCGGCCTCGGAGCGGTTCGACGTCGCGAGAAGCAGCTTGCGCTCCGCGTTGGCGAGCATCCAGACGCCCGGCGCTCGCGCTCGGGCCTGGATGTTCTGCAGCGTGATGTCGTCGGTCTCCCACGAGAGGGGGCGGCCGAGCGCGGCTTGCACCCGTTCGGTCGCGCCGTCGACGAGGTCGTCGACCGACCATCGGTGGTGGCGCGCGTTCAACGCCTCCGCGACGGCAGCGGCGGCGTGCTCCGTGACGGCGCCGCTGTGGCGCGTGGCCTGGTAGACCGTCGTGAGCGTCGCGCGGACGAGCCCTTGGACGTCGTCGGGGCAGGGAACGCCGAGCGCCTCCGCGACGGCCTCGAGTCCGCGTGCTTGGGTCGCGAGGTGCACCGCAGCCGCGGCCAACGTGGCGCAGACCGCCGAGTCGGCGCCACCCGACAAGCTCACCACCCAGCCGCGGCTGCGGCTGCGGCGTGCGTGATCGAACAGGCCGAGGGCCACGGCGCGCGCGAAGTCGTCGGCGTCGACGATGGGCGTCGGCGGCGCGCACGGCGGGGTCGCAGGAGCGGTGACCGCCGGCCAAGCAAACGGTACGGCGACGACGTCGTCGTCGCCGAGGTCGACGCGGAAACTCCCGGAGGCGGCGCGCTGGCTCCGCAAGGAGGAGAGCTCGACGGTGGCGAGGACGACGTCGTGGTCGGTGAACCCGAGCCGCTCGCCGCGCGCGCGCATCGAACCCCCGACGGCGATGCGGCTTCCTCCTTCAAAGATCAGCCGACCCGCCTCGTTCCCCATCAGGTTCGCGAGGACGTACGCGGAGAACGTCGATCGGCTTCCCTCGAGGACGAAGCGGTCCCGCGTCGCGTCCTTGCCAAGCGCGAACGGGGACGCCGAAGGGTTGAGCACCACATCGACGCCGCGCCGTGCGTGCCGCGCGCTGACCCGGTCGGCGACCCACGCCTCCTCGCAGATCTCGAACCCGAAGCGGACGCCGCCGACGTCGAAGCAGCGGTCGCCGATCGGCAAGCGATGGTCGCCGATCGTGAGATGCGTCGCCATGCCCCGCGGCCACGGCTTGAACCAGCGCGGCTCGTAGTGGACCCCGTCGCCGGCCAGAAAGCGCTTGCAGACGAAGCCGCGGACCGCACCATCGACACACACCGCGACCGCGTTGAAGATCGCGTTT
>JBEIFN010000101.1:0-7199 GCA_040382435.1 Alphaproteobacteria bacterium | reverse complement strand
GGGCGTCCGCGCGTCCGCGGCTGACGCCGTCGACGAGGGCCGGACCGCGTTCGCCTCGCTCGGCTGCGACGACTGCCACCCGGGCGGCGGCACCGACTCGTCGTGGCTACCCGACGGTCGACCGCTGCTCCATGACGTCGGGACGCTCACCGCCGCATCCGGCGACCGCCTCGGCGCGCCGCTGTGGGGCATCGATACGCCCTCGCTCCTCGGGGTCTGGTCGACCGGACCATGGCTGCACGACGGGTCGGCGTTGACGCTCACCGACGCGGTCTTGCGCCACGCGAGCGTCGATCCCGCGCAGCTCGACCCCCTGCTCGCGTACCTGACGAGCCTCTGAGGGCAAGCCCGCGTCGCATGGTGTCGCGATCCGCGTGCTACGATGGCCTGTCCCGGAGCCGCCATGCGCCCTGTTCTTCCCCTCGTCTCGTTGTTCCTCGCGCCCGCGTGCAGCCAGTACACGGTCATCAAGCCGCCCGAGGAGCCGCCGGAGGAGCCGCCCGAGTGCGTGTTCGAGGCGCCTGCGCTCGGCGCCGTGCCGACCAACCCGCTGTGCGCCGTGGTCGAAGAGCCGCCGGGTGGCTTCGAGCCGATCGTCGAGTGGTCCGCCGGGCGTGGAGAGTCCTGCCTCGCGCTGCCCACCGTGGGCGACCTCGATCACGACGGGAAGCCCGAGGTGGTCACCGTCTTTACGGGCAACATCCCCGGCCGCCCCGGTGATCTCGTCGTCCTCAACGGCGACGGCACCGGCGTCAAGTGGCGCAAGAACAACGACGCCGCCTACGGGGCCGCCGTGGCGCTCGGCGACGTGGACCGCGACGGCTACGGCGAGATCTACATCCCGCTCACCAAGAAGAACGGACTGCTCGGCCTGACCGGCACCTACGCGATGGCGGCCTACGACCACGTCGGCAACTTGCTGTGGGAGTCCGAGGAGTTCAGTTCCCAGGACTTCGACTACGCCACCGGTGTCATCCTCTCGGACATGGACCACGACGGCACGGCCGAGATCATCGCAGGCCGCGTCATCCTGAACGCCGACGGAACCACGCGCGGTGTCGGCGCCTTTGGCCGCGGCTCCTACGGTGTGCCGCCGATCGGCGGCGACTTTGCCTCGGAGTCCTCCGTGCCCGCCGTCGCCGATATCGACATGGACGGGACCGAAGAGGTGATCGTCGGCGACGCTTGGTACAACCCCGACGGATCGACGAAGCTCAGGCTCAACCGTCAAAACGACGCGAACATCGGCATCGCGAACCTCGACGACGACGATTTTCCCGAGATCGTGGCGGTGTCGTACAACACCGTCCGCGTCGTCGACCACGACGGCTCGGTGCTGTGGGGGCCGTGGGAGCTGCCCACCGCCAACATCGTCTCCCCGCCCGCGATCGGCGATCTCGACGGCGATGGCTCGCCGGAGATCGTGGTCGCCGGAGGCAACGAGCTCTACGCGCTGCACGCGGACGGCACGACGATGTGGACCGACGCCGTGCAGGATGAGTCGGGCGCGACGGGGGCGTCGATCTTCGACTTTGAGGGCGACGGCATCCCCGAGGTCGTCTACATCGACGAGATCCAGATGATCGCCTACGACGGCCTCACGGGCACCCGAAAGTTCTACAGCGACGAGCACGGCAGCGTCACGCTGTTCGACTACCCGGTCGTGGCCGACGTCGACGTCGACGACCACGCGGAGATCCTTGTCTGCCACTTCGGCTTTGGACGCGCCATCTCGGTGTACGGCGACGAGGAGAGCACGTGGCGACCGGCGCGTAAGGTGTGGAACCAGCACGCCTACACGATCCTCAACGTCAACGACGACCTGACGATCCCCGCCGACCCCGATCCGTTCTGGCTCGTCCACAACACGTGGCACTCGGGCTTCACGCCGTCGGGCGTGATCCAACAGGGGATCGACGGTCCCGTCGACGTGTCGGCCGAGTTCCTCGGCTGGTGCGAGACCGACTGCATCGGCGACAGCGTCACGGTGTTCGGACGCCTCGTCAACCTCGCCGAGACCACGATGCCCGCCGGTGGTGTCACGCTCGCGCTGTACGCCGTGGCTGCCGACGGGACGCGCACCCTCGTCGACACCGCCGCGACGACCGCCGACGTCCCGGGTGGCACGACCGGTGGCGACGTCAGTTTTCAGGTCCCCAAGGACCTGGCGATCGACGCGGTGGGGTTCGAGGTGGTCGCCGACGACATCGGCGGCGGCGTCGGACTGTGGGCCGAGTGCGCCGAAGCCAACAACACCGCCAGCAGCCTCGGATCGCTGTGCGTCGAGGACGACCGCTGACGTCGGACGGAAGCGGGCCTAGGGCGTTGGCGGTGACGCCGCGTAGCGCGCGAGCGCGCCAGAGAGCTCGGCGACGACGGCCTCGCGCAAAGACTGGGGTTGCACAACCTCGACGGCCGCACCCCACTCCAACACGAAGCGAACGAGCTCGCGGCCGTGGCTGCGCAGATGCAGCTCGACCGAGCCGTCCTCGGCGACCACGATGCGTTGGGTGGGGTGCCAGACGCGCGAGCGGAGCAGGTCCAGGCGATCGGCGTCGAACCGTAGCACCACCGGCTCAGGACGCGACTGAGGGTCGGCGAAGACGCCGAAGCGATCGCCGAGGAAGGCCCTGGGGTCCCATCCGGACGGCCACTCGAACGGTTCCCCGACCCGGGTCTCGCGCATCCGCTCGACCGCGTACAGCCGCGGGGTCGCGCTCGGGCCGGGCCGACCGATCACGTAGATCGCTCGGCGGTAGAGCAACAGCGTGAGGGGTTCGAGCGCGTCGAGCACCTGCACGCGACCCGCGGACTCGTAGATGCACGCCAGCCGACGCTCGCGCACGATGCCGTCAAGGACATCGTCCAGCGCGTCGGTGTGGCCGTCGTAGCGCCGCTCGGGTTCGTGTACCGCGAGGAACTTCTGGTGAAACCTACGCCGTAGCGCGACCGGCAGCTCCGCCGCCTCGGCGTCGAGCTGCACCCACGGCCGCGCGAGCGACGTGCCCGTGAAGAAGCCGGTCAGGTCACGCCCGAGCAGAAGCGCGATGCGATCAAGGTGCCCAAGCGTGTCGAGGGCGTCGGTGGGATCGATGCCGAACGCACGGTCGCCGCCGCCCTGCTGCACGACGCCGGGGATCTGCAGGAGCTTCTTGCGGTCCTCTTCGAACTGACGGCGCGTGAGACGGTAGCGCCGCTGAAGCTCACCGGGCGTGAGGCGACCGCGTTGGAGAAGCCAACGGTACATCGCCACCAGTCGAAGCGCGGGGTTCACTCAGACTCCCTCGACCGCAGTCCAGCCGAGGATACGCCCTAACCGATCCCAAGGGCTAGGAGAAACGCTCACGCTTTCGATCTTGTTCGATCTCGTTCGAATCGGCGTGGCGTCCGACAACGCTCACGGGCTCGGCGGACGGACAACCAGCGTCTGACCAGCCGCGACATCGCGCAGCGTCGCCGTGCGGCCGTCGGCGAAGTGGACGACCAGTCGGCTGACCCTGCCCGAAGGCGCCGTGACGCCAACCCACGGTGTGATGGTCGCGTTGCGCACGGTGACGACGCCCACAGCCCTTGCCTGCGACGCCAGCCCCTCCGTCTCGGCGACAAGCCAAGCGCCGACCGCAGGACGCATCCCCGGACCGTCGACCACGCGGACGCCCAAGGAAGGGACCGAGCTGTCGTTGCGGTACAGCGAAGGAAGGTGCCCCATCCCGCTAACCAGCAGGTCGCCGTCGCCGTCACCGTCGACGTCATCGGCATACAAGCTGACCGCGTTCACGCCGTCTCCGAGGCCCAACTCGTCTGCGACGTCTTGCCAGCCGCCCGTCGGCGTGCGCCGCCACGCGGAGAGGCCCAACTCCACCCCGGCCCCTGCACAACCCGAGGTGTGGTCGTCGCCTTGCGCCGCCACGAAGTCCAGCCGCCCATCCCCGTCGAGATCGAGGGGGACGCCGCCTTGAAACATGGCATTACACCCTACGCGGGCAGGTGAGGCGCCCACGGCGGGATCGAGCGTGTCCCGCCAACCCATCCCGTCGCGCGCGAGGATGCGAACCCGGTGTTCGGCGACGATCCACCACGTGTCCCAGTCCCCGCGCGCGTCGACACCCGCCGACATCGCCACCACGCCCTGCGAAGAGAGCGGCGGCTCCTGTCCGAACCCATCCGCCACCGGCGTCCATCGTCCGCGAGCGTCCCCATAAGCCAGCGCAGGAGCGCCCTCGCACGCCATCCCGACGGCCTGAAGGCGTCCCCGCCACGAGAACACCCCGTCGAGGCGCACGGCGGGTTGCAGAGCGTCGAAGGCCTCCGGATCGGGCGTCCATGTGCGTCCCGGACCCGCGCGCAGCACCGACAACCCCCCGGTGCACGTCGGCTCCGGCCAGACCAGATCAATGCCCGCGCGATCGGCGCGCGACAGCATGCCGAGCGTCCCCTCGAACAAGGGTTCTCCCTGCTTGATCGACGTCGGCATCGACCACGTGGCCCACGGTGGCTCCGCGAGGGCGTCGAAGGTGACCATCGGGGCGGGGGTTGGCTGCACGACGTCCCACCGACCGTCGCCGTCAAGATCGATGATGCCGGCGATGTGCCGGTGACGACCCAGCGTGCGCGTGAGGGCCGCGTCCTCCTCGAGCGCGTCCCCCTTCGCGTTGAGGCGAAACACCCGAGGAGCAGCCGCCACGTCACGCCGAAAGGAGGAGCCGACGCTGAGGACCACCTCCTGCCGCCCGTCACCGTCGAGATCTGCCGATCGGATGGTCGCCTCTTCTGGAGAGCCGCCGGGCGTCCTGCTGCCCGACGATGGCGCGACAAGCGCCGCGTCGGGCACGGTGGTCATCCAGTCGACGAACCCCCCGGGGCGCGGCGACACCGTCTCGACCCGCGCGCGCACCACGGCGGCCGGAGGCGCAGGTTCCGGCGCACGCTCCCCACAGCCGCCGAGCGCGAACCCGACCGCCCAACCCAGGCGGGGCCGCCTCACGCGGACCGCGCGAAACGTCCGGCGGACGCCCCCAAGGCCGAGGTGATGGCTTCGCGGTTGACGCCCAGGTTCCGGAACATGTTGCGCTCCTGGACCCCGTCGAAGATCGCGAAGTCCTTGTCGCGCGCGTAGCGGCCGCTGACGAGGTAGGCAAACGCACGGAGCGGCGTGTACATGTCCCGCGTGGGGATCTCGCGCGCCGCCTCCCAGAACAAGCCCTGCACCGAGCGGTTGTTGCCGTACCAGTAGCGAGCGAGGCGCAAATACGCTTGAAACTCCGTCCGGACGCGCGTCTCGTAATCGCCCAGCAGGTCGGCCTCGTTCGCATCGGGGAGACCGAAGCGCCGCGTCAGGATGTCAGCGGCCTTGAAGCCACCGCGGATCGCAAAATCCACGCCGCCCGACAGGATCGGATCGACGAAGCACGCGGAGTCGCCGACCATCATCCAGCCCGGCCCACCGAACCGCTCGCAGGCGAACGACCAGTCCATGTGGAACCCGAGCCGCTCACCGCGCGGCCCCGGCAACATCGTTGCGCCCTCCAGCGGCAGCTCCGCGCGCGCGAGGATGTCGGCAAACCGCTCCTCGCTCAACCGGGACCGCTCCTTGAGGACGACGCCGACGCTCGTCACACGCTCGCTGATCGGGATGAACCACACCCACCCCTCGGGAACCGTCACGACGTACTGCACGTGACGCCCCAGCGGGCCCGGCAAGCCGCCCGCCCCCTCAAAGTAGGCATACGTCGCTGTGCTGCGCAGGTCGGTGGCCTGGCGGAGAAGCTTGAACTTGCGACCGAGGAAGGCCGATTGACCCGAAGCGTCGATCACGAAGTCAGCGTCGTACCGTACCGACTGTCCCGTCGCGTCGGTCCCCACGACGCCCACGACACGTTCGCCGTCGAGCAGGGGCTCGAGTACGGTCACGTTCTCGTGCACGCGCGCCCCACGCTCGACCGCCGTCTCCGCGAGAATCCGGTCGAACACCGCCCGATCCACGTTCCACGAGTGCTCGTAGCCGCCACGCAGGAGCCCATCTTCGGTCAGACCGGGCAGATCCGGCTCGAGACGCGGATCGAACAGCACGCTCCATGGGTCGCGCGTCTCCCCCCACCGGTAGACCGCGCCGTACTTGCGCGCGAACCCCTGATCAACGAAACGATGACCGATCCCAAAATGACGTTCGAGGTAATCGAAGGCCGCCGGCTGCAGCGATTCGCCGATATGGTACCGAGGGTGACGCTCGCGCTCGAGGACCACCACATCCGCGCCCTGCGCAGCGAGCGCGCCAGCGGCGACGCAGCCCCCAGGACCACCTCCGATCACCACGATCTTGGGCGAGGTTCGCAGCACGGATCCTCCGTGAGTCCCACTTACCCCGGGCGTCCACCATGTCCTCCAACGCGGAAAGTTTTTCGACAACTCACGCCAACCCCCACGCACGCAACGGCACTTGGCGCCCCTCCCGCCGCGCCATGCTGCTGGCCGCTGGGAGCGTGCTCGCGGCGACGACCGCGGCGACCTGGCGACGTCGGCGGACGCCCCGAGAGGTGGAACGCACCATCGCGTTGCAGGTGCATCACGATGGTGCCGGTGTCCGGCTCCAACGCGCGCTCGGCGGGCCGGGGCTCCGTGATCTCGATCCCTTTTTGCTGCTCGATGGTTTTCACAGCGTCGACCCCGCCGACTACGTCGCCGGATTTCCCACCCACCCGCACCGCGGCTTCGAGACCGTCACGATCCTGTTCGATGGCACGATGACGCACGCCGACTCTGTCGGGAACGCCGGAACGCTCCGCTCGGGCGATGTCCAATGGATGACCGCCGGCCGCGGCATCCTGCACAGCGAATTCCCGGGCGGTGACGCCGCAGGGCTGCTCTCGGGATTTCAACTCTGGGTGAATCTACCCGCCGCGAACAAGATGATGGCACCTCGGTACCAAGACCTCCGCGACGCCGAGGTGCCTCTGGTCGACCTCGGAGATGCGCGCGCGCGGGTCCTCGCGGGCGCCATCGGAAAAACCCGCGGGCCCGTCACCGGTATCGTGACCGATCCGACCGTCCTCGACGTCACCCTGACGCCGGGGGCCACCTTCGAGCACATCCTGCCTGCCGGACACACCGCGTTTCTGCAACCCCACACGGGTAGCCTCGAGGTCGGCGAGCGTCCGACCCGTGTCCGCGCCGGTGAGCTCGCCGTCCTCGGCCCGGGTGAG
>JBEIFN010000100.1:0-7233 GCA_040382435.1 Alphaproteobacteria bacterium | reverse complement strand
GTTCATCTCGTAGGTTTTCACCGCCACCTCCGCGCCAAGCAGACCCCCGCCCGGGGGGCTTGTCAACCGAGGACCGACAGCGCCTCGTCGGCGAGCGTCGACAACCCCGGCCCACGCCAGCCCCAGCCGAGCATCGCCACACCGGGATGCGCCGCCTCCCACGCCCACAGACGCGCAGCGTGACCTGGGGGTGGCTGCGGGATGCCGGGACGATGACGCGCGACGTGAACCCACGCCGGTCGCAACGTTCGACCTTCGACCTTGCCGACCGCTGCGCGCGCAACCTCGACGAGCGCGGTGTCGGACCCCTCGACCAAGGCGGGGGCACGCGTGCCGCCGATCAGGACGCGGACCATCGCTTGCCCTGGGGCGTGCCCGGGAAACGTGGAGCTGACCCACAACGCGCCGAGCACCTCTGGCGAGCACGACGGCGGTGCGAGCCACCCGAAGCCACGCCGGTCGCCCGCCTCGCGCGGCCATCCGAGATGCACCGCCGCGACCGGGGCGCATGGCGCAACGGGGAGGTCCGGGAACCAAGCCGACGCGACGTCGGGGAGGACGGCCACGTGCAGCGCGCGGGCGTCCATCCCGCCCCGGTTCGTCTCGATGCGCCAGCCGCGGCCACGACGCGTCACCTGTTCGACCGTCACGCCGAGCCGCACGACCCGTCCGAGGGCCGCCCCCAACGTATCCGGCAGCACCTGCATCCCGTCGCGGAACGTGACCATCGAGGCGGGCGCGCGCGGCACGGCGCGGGCGGAGGCCGTCTTGCTGGCGCCGCGCAACACGCTGCCCCAGGCGCGCTCCCAAGCGACCGGACCGGGCGCGGCCAACGCTGCATCGAGCGCCTCGGGGTCACCGGCGAACACGCCACCGATGCCCGCCGCGAGCAGGTCTTCCCAACCCGGCCCGAACCGGCTGCGCACCCACGCGCCCAACGACGCCGTCTGTGGGCCACGCGACGACGGCCGCCGGGTCTCCGCCCAAAGCGAGGCCACGCGCCGCCAACCGCCCCAAGGGGCCAACGCGACGCCGATCGGGCCGTCGGGCAGGCGGTGAAGGGACGCGCCATCCCAGACGAAGCGACCGTTGGCCGACGCGGCCGCCGGAACCACCGCGGAGGTCAACCCCAGACGCTCGATCAACCGCCACAAGGCGGGCGTCACCCGCAGCGACTGGGGCCCGAGCTCGACGAGCGCGCCCTCGATCCGCCGCGTCCGAACCACCCCACCCACGCGGCCCGAAGCCTCGAACAGCGTGACGTCACGCCCCATCGAAGCCAGCGCCCAAGCGCGCATCAACCCCGCGACGCCGCCTCCGATGACGACGTCCATCCGCGTCAGCCGCGCAGACGGCGCAGGTAGCGCGACTTGCGGAAGTGGCTGACCTTGTCGAGGAGCACGGTGCCGACGAGGTGGTCGAGCTCGTGCTGCACCACGATCGCCTCGAACGCATGAAACGCTTGCGCCCGCGCCGCGCCGGTCTCGTCGAGCCATTCGACCTGAATGTGCTTCGCCCGACGGGTGTCGACGTCGAGATCGGGCACCGAGAGGCAGGTCTCGCGCCACGTGATCGTCTCGTCCGACTTCGCCGTGATCGTCGGGTTGATCATCTTGAGCAGACCGCAGCCGCCGTCTTCACCGGGATCGATCACGATGATGCGGCGCGAGTCGCCGACTTGGGGCGCCGCGAGCCCCACGCCGGGCGCGGCGTACATCGTCTCGGCCATGTCCGAGAGCCGCTGGCGCAGGGCGTCGTCGATCTCGCTCGGCGCAACCTCGCGCGCGTTGGCCGACAACACGGGGTGCGGGGCGGTGAGGATGGGCAGCAGCGCCATGGAAACCTCGCGGAAACCACGCCCTAATCGCCACGGGCCGCGCGCTCAAGCCCCGGCGCACGCGCGACGGGCTAAGGCGCCCGCGGAGCGTGGCATGCGCGAGGTCACCGTCCTGATCATCGGCTCGGGCTTTGGCGGCCAAGCGGCGGCGCTCGCGCTGCGGCGCATCGGCGTCCACGACGTCGCCCTCCTCGAGCGGCGCGGGTTCGCCGGGGGGACGTGGCTGCAAAACACCTACCCGGGTGCCGCCGTCGACGTGCCGTCGCCGCTGTACCGGCACGCGAGCCGACCTTGGGACTGGACCGAGCTGTACGCCAAGCAGCCCGAGCTCGCGGCGTACACCCAGAGCGTCCTTGAGGAAGCCGGCCTGCGCGACCGTGTTCACCTCGGGACCAACGTCGTCGCGATGCGGTGGGACGAGCAGAGCGCCCGTTGGGAGGTCACCACCAACGGCGAGCCATGGCGCGCCCGGTTCGTGGTGCACGCCGCCGGCCCCCTGAGCGCGCCGTTCGTCCCCGACATCCCCGGCGCCGAGACGTTCAACGGCCGCACGGTGCACACCAACGACTGGCCGACCGGGCTCGACCTGACCGGACGGCGCGTCGCGGTGATCGGAAGCGGCGCGAGCGCGAGCCAGGTGATCCCCGCGATCGCGGGACAGGTCGCGCACCTGCACGTTTTTCAGCGCACCCCGCATTGGGTGATGCCGCGGCCCGACCACACGTTCACCCCATGGCAGCGCGCGCTGCTCCGCACCCGGTGGGGCCAAGCGATGCTGCGTGGCGCGATCTACGCGGCGCTTGAGCTGCGGGTGATCGCGTTCCGGCACGCGCCGTGGCTGCTCGAGTGGCGGGGACGCCAAAAAGCCCTCGCCCACCTGCGACGTCAGGTCCGCGACGCGACGCTGCGCGCGCGGTTGACGCCGGACTACCAGCTCGGCTGCAAGCGGGTCGTGTTGTCCAACACACTCTACCCGGCGTTGCAGAGGGACAACGTCACCTTACACGACCGCGACGACGGGGTCGCCCGGATGACACCGACCGGGCTCGTCACAGCGACCGGAACCGCGCTCGACGTCGACGTCGTGGTGTGGGCGACGGGGTTTGCCGTCCACGACCGGCCCGACACGCCCGACGTCGTCGGCCGCGACGGCGCCACCCTCCAAGCGGCGTTCACGCCGTTCCCTCGCGCCTACCTCGGGACGAGCGTCCCCAAGATCCCGAACGTGTTCCTGCTGATGGGGCCGAACACCGGCATCGGACACACGTCGGCGCTGTTCGTGATGGAGAGCCAGCTCGCCTACGTGACGCGCGCGATCCGCGCGGTGCTCGGGCGTGGCGCCGACCGCATCGAACCGACCGCGGTGGCCGAGGCACGCTACACCGGCTGGGTCCACCGGGCGTTGGCCGGGAGCGTGTGGACCGACGGCGGCTGCCAGAGCTGGTACCAGCACCCTTCCGGCAAGGTCGTCGCGATCTTCCCAGGCTTCTCGTTCGTCTACCGGGCGATGGCCGCGTGGTTCCGGCCCAAGGACCACGAGATCGCCTAGGCGGCGGTCGCCTCATCGCCCACAGCGTCCACCCCACGGTACAGCCACGCGGCCCCGAGCGTAGCGAGCGTCGCACCGAGCAGCTGCGCGGCGACGAACAACGGGACGTCCTGTCCACGGATGCCGGCGAACGTGTCGGTAAACGCCCGCGCGAGCGTCACCGCGGGGTTGGCGAACGACGTCGAGGACGTGAACCCGTAGGCAGCGACGATGTAGGCGGCGACCAACGCGGGCCCCCGAGACGGGGCGACCCGTCCACCCGCAAGCACGACGAACACCAGCCCGAACGTGGCGACGACCTCACTGAGCGCGAGGTTGGCGCCAGCGCGCGCGTGGGTGGACATTTGCGCCAGCGGCAGCGCGAACATCGCGTGGGCCAAGCCGACGCCGAGCAGGCCGCCCAGCGACTGGGCTACGACGTAAGGCACGAGGCGCGACCGCGGCAGGGCGCCCGAGAGCACCATCACCGCCGAGACGACCGGGTTGAAATGCGCCCCGCTGATCGGAGCGAGCGTGGTGATCAGCACCCACAGCCCCGCGCCGGTGCAAAGCGCGTTGAACAGCAGCGCCAACGCATCGTTGCCCCCCGAGAGCGTCTCGCCCATGATGCCCGACCCCACGACGACCGCGAGCAGCCCCGCCGTCCCCAACGCCTCCGCCAAGGCCGCACGTCCCGTCCTCACGCCCATGGTGCCCCCCGGATGCAGGTCGTAACCCACGAACCGCGCCCGCCATGCTACCGTCCCGCGACGGAGGCGCGATGCGCGCAGCTTGGCTGGGGGTCGGGTTGGCGTCGGGGTGCACGACCGAGGAGCCGTCGCCCGAGGCACCGGCCTCGTGCGGTACGTTGGGCTTGGTCGCGCCTGACCTGTCGGCCCCAGCCGGCGTTCGGCAGACCGCAACGCGCTGGACCGTGCCGTGGACGGGCGAGACCCGCGAGATCCCCCTCACGGTGTGGTACCCCACCGCGGCCACCGCCGGGCAGACCGCGGAGTGGCTGTCATTCTTCCCCGATCCCGCCTCGTTCGTCGACGCCCCGCTCACCGCGGCGTCGGAGACCTGCGCGTTCCCCGTCGCGGTCTACAGCCACGGCTACCAGGGCTACGGCGGGGTGGCGGCCGAAGTGGCGCGACACCTCACACGCCTCGGCTGGGTGGTGGTCGCGCCCGATCACACGGGGAACACCTTGGTCGATGACGGTCCCCACGACCCGACGTACGATCGGGTCCGCGCGGGTGACCTGTCGGCTGCGCTCGACGCGCTCGACGCGCTGCCGCCGTCCGACCCGTTGGCCGGTCGACTGGACACGGCACGCGTTCTCGCGATCGGACACTCGTACGGCGGGCAGTCGGCTTGGCTGGTGGGCGGGGCGCGTCCACAGGCCGACGCGGTCGCGGCGCGGTGCGACGGCGGTGCATGTGGGCCCGACGGCGCGCGCGCGCTGGCCGACGGCGCCAAGGACGCGCGGGTCGTCGCCGTCGCCCCGATGGCGGGCACGGCGGACGGCCTCGTCGGTGCGGGCGGCTATGCCGAGGTCACCGCGCCGGTGCGGCAGTACACGGGCAGCGCCGACTTCGCCGCCGACGCGCAATGGGCACTCGCCCAGACCGAGGGCGTCGACATGACGTGGCTGCACGTGCAGGGGGCGTGCCACAACAGCTTCATCACGTCGCCGTTCGGCTGCGAGACCCTCGCCCACGAGGCCGGCATGCGCTGGCTCGTCCAAGACCTCGGCGCGTTCGCCACCGCGACCGTGCTCGGCAGCGACGATCCCGAGGTGAAGGCCCTCATCGAGGGTGTCGCACCCAGCGATGTGGCCGTCGAACGCCACACGCCCGACACCCCATGACCCGCGCTGCCCGGCGCGCGCTCGGTCGAGAGGCGCGTCCCCGATGAACCTGCTCGTCCCCGCGCTGATCGGCCTCGCCGCGGCGCAGTCGTACAGCTTCCCGACCACCGCCGCCGACTACGGCGCGTTCTACGTCACGGCGTACCGCGACGACGGCGGGCAGGACTGGAACTGCCGCCAAGGGCACTACGAGGGGCACACCGGGACGGACTTTGGCTGCGGGAGCTGGGCCTGCATGGACGCCGGTCGACCGGCGACAGCGGCGGCCGATGGGGTGGTCATCGCCGCCGCCGACGGCGAGTTCGACCGCTGCACGACGGCCGACTGTGGGAGTGGCAACTACGTCAAGCTCCGACACGCCGACGGCCGCGAGACCTGGTACTGGCACCTCAAGCAGTGGTCCGTCGCCGTGCAGGTCGGCGACAGCGTGCGTTGCGGCGACAAGCTCGGCGAAGTCGGCTCGTCGGGCAACTCGCTGGGCCCTCACCTGCACTTCGGCGCGACCGACACGCGCGGCGCGCACGTCGACCCCTTCCTCGGCCCGTGCTCCCCGGGTCCGACGGCGTGGGTCGACCAAGGGGCCTACGACGCGCTCCCGGCACGCACCTGCGACGGCGCGCCGTTTCTGACCGACGCGGTGGCGTTCGCTGTCCAACGCAGCGACCGCAGCACCGACGTCGACGGCGACGGGCGCGCGGACGCGCTGATGCACACCGAGACGGGGTGGCGCCTGGCGCTGGGGACGCCGCGCGGGCTGGGCGAGGCCACGCCGCTCGGCCTCGGGGTTCCCGACGCCGCCGATCCGCTCGGTTGGACGCGCTGGCTCACCGCCGACGTCGACGGCGACGCGCGCGCCGACCTGTGCGCGAGGCTGGCCGACGGGGTGTCGTGTTGGGTCGCGGCGGACGGCTTTCGGGCTGCGCACGCTGGACCGGCATGGACCGACGACGCGTATGGCGCCGACGCGGTGGCCGCGACCCTGCGTGCGGGCGACCTCGACGGGGACGGCCGGGACGATCTCTGCATTCGAAGCGCGCTCGGTGTGCGGTGTGCGCGCGCGACCGAGACGGGGTTCGGGCCCGTGTTCGACGGCCCCGAGCTCTCCGACGCCAGCTCGTGGGACGACATCGACAACTACGGCACGATCCTGCTCGGCGACACGGACGGCGATGGTCGAAGCGACCTCTGCGCACGGGCCAACGTCGGGATCCGCTGCTACCCGTTCGGCGAGAACGGGTTCGGCAACGCGCGGGTCGGGCCCGGCTGGAGCGAGGACCTCGGCTGGTCGGCGACCGCGCATTGGGCCTCGATCACGCTTGCGGACGTCGACGGCGATGCGCGAAGCGACCTCTGCGGCCGGACGGTCGAAGGGTGGGACTGCCACCTCGGGACGCAAGACGGCTTCTCCGAGGCGCGCCAAGGCCCGCGATGGAGCGACGACACCGGCTGGAGCGACCCGTCCAACGCCTGGACGTTCGTGCTTGGCGACGTGGACGGCGACCGCGACCTCGACCTGTGCGCCCGCGCCAACGCGGGGGTGCGGTGCGCGCGGTGGGATGGGACGGCGCACACCGAGCGGTTCGACGGGCCCGCTTGGTCCGACGAAGACGGCTGGGACGACCTTGAGCGCGCCCGCTCGATCCGGCTCGCCGACGTGACGGGCGACGGGCGCGCCGACCTGTGCGGCTTCGATGGCGAGGGCTGGGTGTGCCACCCGAGCCTCGGGGACGGGTTCGGCGAGGCGCTCGCCGCTCCGCCAAGCGCAGGCAGCGCGCCGGCCGCGAGGCTCGCCGGGCCAGCCTGCGCCGACGCAGACCACGACGGGCGCGCCGACTGCCGACCCGCAGAGGCGCCGCCCCCGACGACCGACACCCCGGGCGACACGCAGGCCGGGCCCGACACCGGAGCGCCGCCCCCCAGCCTGTTCCCCGGTCGGGCGTGCGGGTGCGCCCAACCGAACGCAGCCCCGTCGGCCGCGTGGCCCGCCGCCCTCGCCGT
>JBEIFN010000099.1:0-7237 GCA_040382435.1 Alphaproteobacteria bacterium | reverse complement strand
CTCGGGACGACGACGCTCACGTTGGCGAGCCTGCGCTTTCGCAAGACGTCCGCGTAAGGTCGCCGCGCGATCCCTCGCTGGTTAGCGACGGGCCGTGATCGCCGCCCTCGCTCGCCGTGGACTTCTGGCCGCCACCACGCTCGGTGGTTGGTCGTTCGTTGCGCTTCAGGAGCGGCTCTTTGAGTTCCGCTTCGAGGCGGCGGGCCTGCGCGCAGAGCGTTTCGTCCTCCCGTCGGCCAACCTCCATGTGTGGCACGGCGGCGCGCGCCGGGGACGCCCGCTGCTCTTGCTGCACGGCTTTGGCGCCGACGCGCTGTGGGGATGGGTGCCCCAGTCCGCGCTCGCCAAGGACCGCACGCTGATCGTCCCCGACCTCGCTTGGTTCGGACGCTCCGAGGGCACGCGCGGCGCGTGGGACACGCGCGACCAAGCGCGCGCGATGATCGAACTCCTCGACGCCCTCGACGTCGAGGAGGTCGATGTCGCCGGCATCTCCTACGGCGGCTTCGTCGCGCTCGAGCTGGCAGCGGGATGGGGCAAGCGCGTCCGTCGGCTCGTCCTCATCGACTCCCCGGGCCACAACTACACGCTGGCCGATTACCACGACATGCTCGAGCGCCTCGGCCTCGAATCGGTCTCCGACCTCGTCGTGCCCAACACCGCACGCGACGTCAAACGCTTGGTCAAGCTCGCTTGGTTCCGTGCGCCGCCGGTGCCCTCGTTCGTCGCCCGCGACGTGTTCGCCAAGATGTTCCAGTCCCACCGCGACGAGAAGGTCCGGTTGCTCGACGCCCTGCTCGCCCGCGCCGCACGCATCGATCCCAGCGCGTACCACATCCCCCAACCCACGCTGATCCTGTGGGGCGACCGCGACCCCCTCTTCCCGCTTCCGCTTGCCCACCGGCTCGCCGCCGCCATCGGGCCTCACGCGCACGTCGAGGTGGTCGCCAACGCCTCGCACGCCCCGAACCTCGAGCATCCGTCGAGGTTCGTCGGTCTGATCCACAACTTCCTCACGCCGCCCGCCTCGAAGCGGCGTGCCCGTGCGGCCTAGGTCCGCGGCTCACCCAGCGCGAAGCGGCCTGCGGACCTTGCACGCCCGCACCGACCGGTTAGATGCCGGGTGCCGCGCGGGTGGCGGAATTGGTAGACGCGCCAGCTTGAGGTGCTGGTAGGGCGACCTGTGGGGGTTCGAGTCCCCCCTCGCGCATCGCGGCAAACCCGAAGAGGATCGGCCTGGCCGGTCCTCTTCCTCGTTTTGGGCCCCGCCTTCGCGCTGCAGCCGCCTACAGCCGCCGCGGCCCTCGCCGTTCGGCTCGCCGCGTGTGACGAGGCCCAAACGCTGGAGGCCCCGTGCGTACCGTTTCCCTGTGGCCCTTGTTCTGGGCGCCGCTGCTCGGATGTGCACCATCCCCACAGGTCGACCCGAGCACGCTCGCGTGGCCCGACGCCCACGCGCTGGCCAACCCGATCGGCGCGGAACACGCGGCGCTGCCGTGGCCGAGCGACCAGTACCTCGTTGAGGACGCGACCACCGCCACCGGCTTTCGGGTCGACGTGGGCGCAGGCGTGCTCCCGGATGCGATGCCTACGTCGTGGTTCGAAGGCGACGACGGCTTCTCGCGTGTCGCGCCGATCTTGACGTGGCTCCCCGGCCTCGATCCCGCATCCTTGCCGAGCGCCGACGACTGGGGTGCCACCACCGACGTCATGGCCAGCCCCGTCCTGCTCCTCCGGGCGACCGACGGCGCGCCCGTGCCCGTGCTCGCCGAGGTCGACCAAGCCACCGACGACGTCGGCCACGCCCCGCTGATCCTCCGCCCCCACCGCGCGCTCGACCCCGGCACCCGCTACGTCGTCGTCCTGCGCGACGGCCTACGCGGCACCGACGGCAGCCCGCTGCCGCCCGACCCGTCAACGGCGCGACTTCTCGCCAGCCACTGGGACGACCCGTTCGACGACCCGGCGATGGCCGCATGGGCCACGCATTTTGAGACGATCCGCGCCACGCTCGCCCTCGCCGAGGTCGATCCCGCCAGCGTCATCGAAGCTTGGTCGTTCACCACGCGCTCCGAGCAGCAGGTCACCGCCCCAGCGTTGGCCACGCAAGACGCCGTCGCGACGCGCCCGCTCGGCGCGTACACCCTGGAAGCCCCCGTCGACGAGGCGGACCGCGTGTTGATCCGCGGGAGCCTCACAGTGCCGAAGTTCCTCGACGACGCGAACCGCATCGCGCTGGGCGACGACGGCGTTCCCGTCGAACACGGCACACTGCAGGCGCCCTTCCTCGTCACCATCCCGAAGACGGTGACCCAGACCCGGCCGACGGTGTTGTTCGGACACGGCTTCTTCAGCAGCATCGAAGAGCCCACATGGGGCAACCTGTTCGACGGGCTGGCGCGCTGGCAGATGGCGGCGGTCACCACCGAGTTCTTCGGTTTCTCCGAGGACTCCCTCGCCGGTGCGGTCCAGATCCTGTTCGGCGACTTCTCGCGACTCGACACCTTGATCGACCAACAGCTTCAGTCGCACGCCGACTTCACGCTCGTGCAACGGCTGATCGCCGAGGAACTGAGTCAACAGATCGAGATCGACCTCGGCGCCGGGCCGTTCCGGCCCCTGTCGGGCACCGAGATCCCCTACCTGGGCATCAGCAACGGCGGCACCCAGGGGTTGGTGATGCTCACGACGTCGCCGGTCCTCGACCGTGGCGCGCTCGTCGTCGCGGGCGGGGGGTGGTCGCACATGCTCCAACGCGCCGCCCAGTGGAACGAGCTTGGGATCGGCTTGACGACCCGGTTCGAGGATCCCCGCGACCTGCAGATCGCCTTGTCGTTGCTCCAGCAGGTGTTCGACCCCGCCGACTCGCTCAACTACGTCGACCATCTGATCGACGACCGCCTGCCTGGCCGCGCTGCCGAGCCCGAGCTGCTGCTGATCGAAGCCAAGGAGGACGCGCAGGTCGCGAACCTCGTCACGCGATGGGTGGCCGGAAACGCAGGATTCCCACTGATCACGCCATCGGCCGTCGACGTGTGGGGCGTGCCCACGGTGACCGCTGACGGCGAGGGCGTCGTCGCTGGGCGCGCCGGCTACACGATCTACGATCTGGGCGTGCCGAGCAACCCCGCTGGCAACGTCGCGCCCGTCGAGAACGACGTCCACGGTAACGTCCGCACGCTCGACGCCTACCGTCGCCAAGTCGGCGCCTTCCTTGAGTTCGGCACCCTCACCCACCCGTGTGACGGGCCGTGCGACCCCGAGTGAGCCAACGCCTCTCCACCGTGGCGGCGGTCGCAATCGCGGTCGCCGGCGCGGCGGCGATCGCCATCCGGGAGGCGCCGGTTCAACGCTGGGCTGTGCCGATCGCGGTCGGCGACGATCTCGGCGGCGCCAAGGTCCTCTCGGTCCGACGCGACGACGCGTGGGTGCTGGTCGACGTCGCACGCGGCACGACACGGGCGTCTTTTCGCCTCGAACACCGCCAGGCCGCACCGCGACCGGTGGGGTCGCCCCCCCTCCAGGTCGCGGGCCGCTACCGCCTCGACGCCGCCGGCCCGAACGCTGCCGACCCCGCCGCGCAGGCCGCGGCGCTGGACCGGCTCGCGGCGTGGGAGGCACAAGTCCCTCGGCCTCCGGCGTTCGTCGCACCCGCTGGAAACGTCGGCACGTCGGCGCAGCACGCCCAGCGCAACCTGCTCGACGTCGCCGCCGTGGTCGCCCTCGCCGCGACAGTCGCCGCGCTCCCGACGATGATCGCCGCCGCAGGTCCGATCCCGTGGCTGGGGGCAGCGCTCGGGGTGGCGTTCGCGTCGGCGATGGCGGTGTGGTTTCAGCCCTTCGGCGCGTGGCACGCCAACCTCCACGGCATCCAGCGCACGTTCGATGTCCTTCACGCGGTCCCCCCCTGGTCGGCGAACCTCGGTCGCCTGCACGGCTACGCCTGGTACACGTGGATGACGCCGTTGGTCGGTGGCGGGCCCGACGGGGGCCGCGACCCCTACGCCATGGCCTACCTGTTGACGCTCAGCGCGCTCCCGTTTGCGGCTGTCTGGACCGCGCTGCTCACAGGCCGCCGCTCGGCGGGCGCGTTCGCCGCCATCGCTCTGGCCACAGCGCCCACCGTCCTGCGGGTCGGCGCGTCCGAGGCGATGTACGTCGCGGTGCTCGCGCCGTTGTGCGCCACAGCCGTGGGCGTCGAGCTGTGGCTGCGCGACGGACGCCGCCGCTGGATCGGGTTCACCGCGGTGTGGTTGCTGCTGACGATGCATGCACGCGCCGACCTGCTGCTGCTCGCACCCGCCTGGGTCGCCGTGCGGCTTGCGAGCCAACCCCGTGGTCTGTCGTGGCGCGCCTGGGCCGCTTGGGGGGCGGCGGGCGCGGTCGTTGGCCTCGCGACCGCGCCGCGGCTCTTCGAGCTCCTCGGCACCGAGATCCCCGGCGACGCCGGGCAACCGCTGGCGCAACCGTGGCGAGACCCCCGGAGCTTCGGACTGGTGCTGCTGACGGCCTGGTCGGCGCTGCAGCTCCCATGGGTCGCTGGGCGCGCGCCGGGCCTACAACGGCCATGGGCGCGGCGTCTGGGGGTGTTCGCGGGCCTCGGCGCGGGGATCGCCTTCGCGACGGCTTGGCTGCGCCGTCCGCTCGGCTTCGAACCCGGCTTCGCCGTCCACCTCGACCTCGACCCACGCTATGCCTCGCCCGCCCTGCTCGCCCTCACGATCGCAGGTGCGGCCTCCCTCTCCCGCCGTCGCGCGCCCGCCGTCGCGGCCCTCGTCGGCTGGCTCTGCCTCGCCGGTGCCGTTCACTTCGGTCGTTACGACGGACTGTCGACCTACGGCGCGACCGGGCTGACCACCGCCGCGGCGCTCGCCGCCCTCGCCGGGAGCGGCCTCGCTGCGCTCCCCGGCCGTGGGTCGCAAACGCTCGCGCTCGTCGGGCTGCTCGCCTCATCGTGGGCGATCACCGGGCCGTTCCTTGCGTGGCGGCATCCCAAACAGCAGACCGTCGAGCTGCTTCTTGCCGCGTCCGAGCTGCCCGACGACGTGACGCTCGTCGCCCTTCAGGACGCCGACTTTGGCCCGCTCGGCGACTTCAAGGTCGACCGCCTCCCGCTCGCCCGGCTGCTCGACGACCGGCACGCCGTGGCGTCGATCGGCGCTTGGCAACGCGGCGAGGTGCCCGGAGAGGCGTGGTTCGTCGAGACGCTGGACTGTTGGCGCCCGGCGCTCGCGCGGACCACGCCCCAACGGGCGCGCGTCGACGAAGGCGTCGAGGTTCCCTGGTCGCGCACGGGTCGGCCGCTGACGGACGTCGCGGGTCGGATCGCGCTCGTGCCGCAGCGCGACGTGCATTGGTCGGCGTGCGCCACGTTGTCGGCGTCGACCGAGGCGCCGGTTCGCTTTGAGCCGCTCCTGCCCGTCGCCATCGGATCGATCGACGAATCCCTCCTCCACCCGGCCCCCCGCCAGTCGCTGGCGCGGCTACGCCGGGGACCACATGAGGCCGCGCCGTGAAGGCCGCATCGCTCTGGCTGTTGTTCGTGTGGGCTTGCCTGTTCGGCGGTAGCGACCTGTCACGGCCGCCGCTCGACCTGGGCCGCGCGTCGCTCATCCCCGGCGCGACCGCCTTGCGGGCGCCCAGCTCCCACGAAGACCACGTCGCCGACGACGCACGCGCGGACGCAGAGCCGTGCGATGACGAGGACAGCGGCGACGACGACGAACACGCCCCATCGGCCGCGACGCAGGCGCCCCGGCCCTCGCGGCTGTGCGGCCACGTCCGCGCCCGCGCTTCCGACGCTCCGGTCAGGCCGGGCTCCGAGATGCCCTTCCGCTCCGACGACGCGTGGCGCGAGCGGGCGACGCCGTCCCGAGGTCCACCCACCCCACGAGGATGACCGGCACACGCATGGGCGCTCCGCCCGTGCGGGAGCCCCGGTCCATCGGCGCCGCAAGGCGTCTTCGCCGCGTCACGCCCCGCGCCGACGCATGGCCTCCTCTCGTTCCGTGGTGCCCCATGACCCTACCTGCCCTCCTCGCCGCGTTGTGCACGGCGACCGCGCTCGCTTCTGAGCCCCCCGTTGCGGCCCCCCCGCGAGCGGCGACGCCGACGCCCGAGGCGCAAACCGCGCCGTCCGCACCCGTCGTCGACCCGCTCGTCGAGGCCAAAGCGGCCCGCCGCGCCAAAGCAAAAGCCACCCTCAAGTCGGTCGGCGCCCAATTCAAGCCCTACGGCTTCCTCAAGCCGACCGTCTCGGTCTCGTCCGAGGCGGTCGAGTCGTTCGGACGCCCCAACCAGACGGCGATCACCGCCGCCGCGAACCCCGTCCTCGCCTCGGTGCCCGACGACCCCGAGTTCTCGTTTCAGGTCGGCCAGTCCCGCATCGGGCTTCGCATCGCCGAAGCCCAACAGGTGCGCGCCCAGATCGAGCTGGACTTCGTCGACTTCGACAAGTCCACGCCCACGGTCGCCTCCCTTCCTCGCATCCGGATCGCCGAGGTCTCGTGGGACCCCGCCAAGGACCACACGGTCACCGCCGGCCAGGGGTGGGACTTGTTCGGGTCGCTGATGCCGCACGGCTACAACCTCGTCGGCGCCAACTTCCAAGCTGGCAACATCGGCTTCATGCGCCAACAGGTGCAGTGGCGGTACCACCCCAAGCACGCCGACGTCGGCGTCGCGATCGGCATGCCCGGCGTGAACACCGGCCCCGCCGAGAACGCGCTCGAACACAGCGTGCTGCCCACGTTCGCGGTGCGGCTGGGTGCGGTGATCGGCGAGCATGTGACGCTGCGCGCGCACGGGTTCACTACGCTGCTTCGGCCCGACGCCGATCACACGATGCTCGTCTGGGCGGCCTCCGTCGACGGACAGGTCAACCTCCAGGGCGGCACCGACCTGCGCTTCGAGGCGACGCTGGGCCAAAACACGGCGAACACCGGCATGCTGACGCTCGCCCAAGGACGTGCCGACGTCGACGTCCGCGACGCGGGCGGCTGGATCAGCGTCCGCCAGCCGATCGGGACGCGCGTCACGCCGTACCTGACCGCCGGCGGCGCGGGTGTTCTGCGCCCCGACGACGTCGTTCCGTCGTACACCTCGGCCACCGACGCCGCGCCGGCCGCGCGCAACCCCGCTGCAGGCCCAGGGATCCGCTACAACGTCGGAGGCCGCGCGGGCGCCGAGGTCGCCGTCGCGCCCGGCCTGGCGATCGTCGCCGAGGGCTTCGTGTTCG
>JBEIFN010000098.1:0-7251 GCA_040382435.1 Alphaproteobacteria bacterium | reverse complement strand
CTTGAGCGCGAGGACACCCTTGGCGCGATCGAGGCTGACGTACGGGTCGTCGGGGCAACCATCGAGGTCGTCGAGGCCGTTGGTGACCTCAGGGTCCTTCGGGCACTCGTCATCGACGTCCTGCACGCCGTCTTGGTCGTTGTCGGGCTCGGGGCACCCGTCGCCGTCCTGGAACAGGTCGACGTCCTCGGGGGTACGCGAGCAGGCGTCGATGTCGTCGGCGATGCCGTCGAAGTCCTCGTCGTTGTCGGGGCAACCGTCCTCGTCTTGGAACCCGTTGCGGTCTTCGCGGCGATCGGGGCACTGATCGTTGGCCCCGAGCACGCCGTCGCGGTCGTCGTCCGAGACATCGAGCGCCGGGCCCGCCGTCGGGTCTTCGGGCTTGGGCTCCAGCACGCCGCCGAGCTGCAAGAAGCCACGGACCGCCGGGGAGCCGTAGCCGTGCGTCAGCCCGCGTCCCAACCCGAAGCCCACCCAGATCGGCGCGTCCATCGAGCGGTACTGCGCGGCGACCTGAACGTCGGACGCCAGATGGTTGCCAGCAAATCCGTCACCGAGCAGCTGCTTGCCCGGGCCGGACACCGTCGCAGACCCGACGTACTCGGCCTGCACTTCCCACGTACCCCCGCGGAGCGGCACCCCAACGCCCAGGCCCCAGCGGAGCGCGTCGTCGGCATAGACCTGCCCCACCTGCGCCGAGGTTGCTTGCCAGTCGTAGCCCGCCTCCGCGCTCAGGCGCAGAAAGTCCCAGCGGCGCCCGATCACCACAGCACCGCCCGCGTGCACCGACCCGGTGCTCAGGAACAGTTCGCGGTCCCCGGTGGGCGCCACGACATGGGGCACGATCGCGAGCGAAAGCGGCGAACCGGTGTCCTGCCGAAGCGGCTGAATGCCAAGCTCGACGCGCAGATCCCCGATGCCGCCGGACTTCTCTTGGTAGCCCAGCTCCGACGCGAAACGGCGCCCGGTGTCCGAGGTGTAGAGGAAGTTGCCGACCGGCATCGACGCCGCGACGGTGAGCCAGTCGGTGGCCGCGCCGAACATCGCGACGTCGACGCCGACCATCGTGTCGATCAACGCCGCCGAGCGCTTCCCGCCGTCGGGTAGGCCGAGCTCCAGTGGCCGGTACGCGTAGGTCAGGGTCGCCATCGCGCCAAACGACCGACCGCGCGCCTGCAGGTCGTTGTGCACGCGGCTGTAGCCCCGGGGCTGCGCCACCGTCCGGAACGTCTGGATGTTGAGCCGCGGCGCTTCGACGGCGGCGTCCTGCGCGAGCGCCGTGCCCGAAGCCGCGACCAAGGCGGCCGCAACGACCCCACGACGACGACGCGCGACGCCGGCGAGCAGCACCGCGAACAGCCCGACACCGCCGTTGACCTGACTGCAACCGCCGCCGCCCTGCACCCGCATGATCTCGGTCGGGTCGGTCCCCTCCTCGACTTCAAAGCCGTCGTCAAACCCGTCACCGTCGGTGTCGGGGTCAAACGGGTCGGACCCCGCCTCGACCTCGTCACCATCGAGCAGGCCGTCGCCGTCCATGTCGGCCACGTTCGGGTCGGTCTCGCCGGCGTCGACCTGACCGTTGCTGTTGACGTCCTCGTCGCCATCGAGCAGCCCGTCGGCGTCGCTGTCGGCGACGTTCGGATCGGTGCGCGTCGCGGGGTCGGCGTCTGGGACGAACCCATCCGGGATGCTGACGCCCTCAGGCGCCTCCAACCCGGCCTCCAGACCATCCGCGAGGCCGTCCCCGTCGGTATCGGCGGCCACCGGGCTGGACTCGCCCGCCTCGATGACGCCGTCGCCGTCGATGTCCTCAGAGCCGTCGACCAAGCCGTCGTCGTCGCTGTCGTCGTCGAGCGGGTCGTACCCGGCCGCGACCTCGTCCCCGTCGACCAAGCCGTCGTCGTCGGTGTCAGCGAGTCGCGGGTCGGTGCCGAGCGTCTGCTCATCGCCGTCCGCCAACCCGTCCTCGTCGCCATCGACCGACGCCGGGTTCGGGTCGACGCCGTCGAGCAGGCCGTCGCCGTCGGTGTCGGGCACGTTGGGGTCGGTCTCACCCGTCTCGAAGCGGCCGTCGTGATCGACGTCCTCGGAGCCATCGAAGGCGCCGTCGTCGTCGGTGTCGGCGTCGAGCGGGTCGGTGCGGGTCAGCGGGTCGTCATCCGGGATGAAGCCCCCGCCGAGCGTACCGGACTCGCCTTCGGTGACGCCCACCTCGGTGCCGTCGTTGAGGCCGTCGCCGTCGGTGTCGGCGAGGCGCGGGTCGGTGACGGATCCCTGGAGCGGCCCGCCGCCCGCGACCTCGACGCCGTCGCCGAGACCATCGTCGTCCGAATCGTTGTCGAGCGGATCGGACCCGAACGCGAGCTCGTAGCCATCGGTCAGACCGTCGCCGTCGGAGTCGCGCGCGAAGATGTCGTCGCGGTCGTCGTTGGGGTCGGTCTCGCCGGTGTCGACGCGGCCGTTGCCGTTGATGTCCTCGGCGCCGTCGCCAAGGCCGCCGTTGTCGGTGTCGGCCCGCGTGGGGTCGGTCACCGTCGACGGATCGAGGTCAGCGCGGAACACGCCCACGCCGGTGTCCGGTCCTTGGGGCTGGCCCAGACCGGCTTCGAGGCCGTCCGGCAACAGGTCGTCGTCGGAGTCGGCGTCGCGAGGGTTCGGTTCGCCGGCGTCGACGCGCCCGTTGTGGTCGACGTCCTCGGAGCCGTCCAGCAAGCCGTCGTCATCGACGTCACCGTCGTTCGGGTCCGTCGTGGTCGAAGGATCGGCGTCCGCCACGAAGACCGCCAAGTCGGTGGCCGACGTCGTCGCCGACGCGCGCCCCACCTCGGTGCCGTCGAGCACGCCGTCGCCGTCGCTGTCCGCGCGCGTCGGGTCGGTCGGACCGAACGCCGCGAGCGGGCCGAGCCCCTGCACCTCGGTGCGGTCCACCAGCCCGTCGTCGTCGCTGTCGGCATCGAGCGGGTCGGTACCACCGGCAAACTCGTCGCCGTCGTTCAGGCCGTCATCGTCGCTGTCGGGGTCGGCCGGGTTGGTACCGAGCGCCGCCTCGGCGCCGTCGTTGAGACCGTCCGCATCGCCGTCGGCGACGCCGGGGTTGGTGCCGGCCGCCACCTCATCGGGATCCGACACGCCATCGCCGTCGGTGTCGGGACGCGTGGGATCGGTGCCCGCCGCGATCTCGGCGGCGTCGCCGAGACCATCGCCGTCGGTATCCGGCAGCAACGGGTCCGAGCCGTACAGCAGCTCCTCGCGGTCGGTCAGGCCGTCGCCGTCGGTGTCGACGAGCAACGGGCTGGTGCCGATCGTCGCCTCTTGCCCGTCGTTGAGACCGTCGTTGTCGGTGTCCGGGTCGCGCGGGTCGGAGCCAGTAGCGGCCTCCTGGCCGTCGGTCTGGCCGTCGTTGTCGGTGTCCGGGTCGAGCGGGTCGGTGCCCGCCGCGACCTCGGCACCATCGACGACGCCGTCATTGTCGCTGTCGGGGTCGGTCGGGCTGGTACCGAGCACGAGCTCGTTGGCGTCGGTCAGCCCGTCGCCATCGGTGTCGTCGTCGGTCGGGTCGTTCGGATCGGTCTCGTTCACGTCGACCTTGCCGTCGTGATCGACGTCCTCGACGCCATCGTTGACGCCACCGCCGTCGGTGTCGACGTCGAGCGGGTCGGTGACCGTGGCGGGATCGAGGTCGCGCTGGAACACGGCCGGATCGGAGGCATCGGGGATGCCGACCGCCACGCCCGACTCCACGCCATCACTGATCCCGTCGCCGTCGGTGTCAAAACCGTTCGGGTTGGTCTCGCCGGCGTCGAACCGGCCGTCTTGGTCGACGTCCTCGGCCCCGTCCGCGAGGCCATCGTCGTCCGTGTCGGCGTCACGCGGGTTGGTGCGCGTCCCGGGCTGGGTGTCGGGTCGGAACAACGAGCTGTTCGTGTCGGGGAACCCCGAGGAGATCCCAGCCTCTTGACCGTCCCACAGGCCATCGTTGTCGGTGTCGGGGTTGGTCGGATCGGTGAAGCCGTAGGTGGCGAGCGAGCCGGTGCCCGCGAGCTCCTCACCGTCCGAGAGCCCGTCGTCGTCGCTGTCGGCATCCGTCGGCGAGGTCCCGACGGGCGTCTCGTCGGCGTCGACCAAGCCGTCACGGTCGGTGTCGTCGTCGGCACGCTGGTTCGGGTCGGTCTCGGACCCGTCGCGGCGACCGTTGTGGTTGCGGTCCTCGACGCCATCGTCGATACCGCCGCCGTCGGTGTCGGCCAGCGTGGGGTTCGTCCGCGTCGCGCCAGCGTCGGCGTCGACCTGGAAGACGAGCAGGCTGGTCCCCGTCCCCTGCGGGGAGATCAGTCCCGACTCGACGCCGTCACCGATCCCGTCGGCGTCGGAGTCGAAGGCCGCCGCGTCGGTCTCGCCGGTGCTGCGTCGACCGTCACCGTTGGCGTCCTCGTTGCCGTCGAGCAGGCCATCGTCGTCGTCATCGGCGTCGTTGGGATCGGTGGTCGTGGACGGATCGGCGTCGGAACGGAACACGCCAAAAGCGGTGCCCGCGATGCCCGTCTGCACGCCGACCTCGGTGCCGTCCTGCACGCCGTCGCCGTCGGTGTCGGCGTTCGTCGGGTCGGTCGGCCCGAAGGGAGCGAGTGGGCCAGCGCCGAGCTGCTCCTCCTCGTCGCCGAGGCCGTCATCGTCGCTGTCGGCGTCGTTGGGATCGGTCTCGCCCGCGTCGACGATGCCGTCGCGGTTGAGGTCCTCCTCGTCGTAGGTCAGACCATCCCCGTCGGCGTCGGCCTCGGCGCAGAACGACGCCCGGACGATCTGCAGGTCATCGAGCGCAGCCCCACAGGTCGCGCTGCCGCCGGTGGCGTCTTGGAACTCCAAGGTCGCGACGGTGTTGAACGCGACGAACGAGAACGACTGCGGCGACCACGGCAGGCTCGACATCAGCGTGCCGGTAGCGTGGGTCCCGCTGGTCTCGACCGGCGTGAAGGTGTCGTCGTAGGTGGTGGCCCGGTACAGCACGGCAGCGCCCGAGGTCAGCCCGCACGCAGGTGCCGACGACGCGAGCTGGTACCGAACTTGGTACGTCCGACCTGGAGAGGTGGCGATATCCTGCTCAATGCGGCCGACGTCGGGTGCGATCGCGAGGTTCCAGATCAACTCGACGAACTGGTCGCCATCCGGTGCGGCATAGCCAGAACCTGGACCGTAGATCTCGACGAACGTCGAGAGCGTGTCCCAGCCGACGACCGGACCGGCCGAGCCGATGCCATCCCCCGTAAAACCGTCGTTGGCATCGATCGCGGCGACGTCATCAAGCTCGAACGACGGGTTGGCGATCACGCCCGAGAGCGGGCCCGACGGCGTGTCGCAGAGAAAGCCCACTTCTTGGAGGCATACGTCGCTGCAACCGTCGCCCGAGACCGCGTTGGCGTCGTCGCAGTCTTCGAGCGGATCGAGGATCGCGTCGCCGCAGACCGCATGAGCGGCGTGCGAGGCGGCCAGCGCGGAGAGCGCCGCGAAGGCGGGCGCGGCACGATGCCAGCGCACGACGTTGAAGCGTGAGAACCGGCCCGGCATGATCCACTCCGATGCGTCCCGTGCATCCTAGCACAGGGGCGGCGGATCCGGCAGTCTGCGTCCGCCCTCGGCGCTACGATCCGCTCCCCTCGCCGCCCGGCTCGTCGGCACCGAACAAGTTGGGGTGCTGCACGTACAGGTCGGATTCAAGGTCATCGTCGACGGCACCAGGCGCCCAGCCGCCCTCGCCCGGATCGCCGAGCTCCCACGGGTTGTCCGCCCAAGGATCGAGCTGCCCCGGCGTGCCCCGCATCACCTGACCCGGCGTCCCCGGAAGTTTGACGCCCTCGTCCTCGGGCAGACGCCCCGCACCCCGCGCCACGCCTGCCCCCGGAAGCTTGCCCGAGCCCTTGGGGCGACCCAGCTCAGGTGCGACGCCCTTTCCAGGGCGAATGCCCACCCAAGCCGGAGGACCCGGGGGACGTTGGCGTTGATCGGACATGCGACCTCCTAAAACACCTGTGGGGACACCTAGCGTCGGGCCCGACGCAGGCAACCTCAGACGCGCCGCGCCAGCAAAGCGACCAGACCGGGCATCCAACGGCTCAGCAAGACGAGCAGCTTGCCGTGGCCCGTGATCACGACCTCCCGCCGCCGCGCGTCGATGCCGCGCGCCATCGCCGCCGCCGCCGCGGGTGCCGTCCACATCACCGCCGACGGGCGTCGATCCTTGCGGCTACCGTCGAAGACCCCCGCGTTGTCGACCTGGCCGATCTCGGACTCGACAAACCCAGGGTAGATCGTGGTGGCCGTGACCGGACCGCCACCCAGCTCGGCAGACAGCGTCTTGCCGATCGCACGGACCGCCGCCTTGCTTGCGTTGTAGGCGCCGTTTTTGGGGGCGAACACAAAGCCCGCGACGCTGCCGACCAGCACCATCCGGCCGCCCGTCGCCGTCAGCGCCGGGAGCGCGTGGCGGATCGTATGGACGAGCCCGAACACGTTGATGTCGAATTGCCGACGCCAGTCCGCTTCGGTGAGCTCGCCAACGCGCCCGGACACGCCAAAGCCCGCGTTGGCGATCGCGACATCCAGCCGGCCCCAACGCGCGGTGATGCTCGCCACCGCGTCCGCGACCGCTGCTTCATCCGTGACGTCGCAGCCGACCGCCATGCCTTCGCCACCCGCCTCCGTGATCGCCTCGACCGCCGCCGCGAGCCGGTCGATACGTCGGCCACTCACCGCCACCTTCGCACCACGACGCGCGAACACCAGCGCCAACGCGAGACCGATGCCGGTGCCGCCACCGGTGATCCACACCACGTCTCCCCGACCGACCGCGGCCATGCGACCTCCAACGACGCCCCGTAAGACGGTTCCGACTAGGCCGGAAGGGCCGCCGCCACCGGGAGCACGGTGCCGGTGGACTGCGTCCCCGGGCCATGATCATCCCAGATCGCCCGCGCCGTCATCTTGGCCGACATCATCACGCTTGGCGTGCCCGCGCCCGGCTGCGCGCTCGCGCCGACGAGGTAGAAGTTCGCGACGTCCTCACTCCGGTTGTGCGGGCGGAACCATGCCGACTGCGTCAGGCGCGGATCGACGCCGAACGCGTTGCCCAGGTGGCTGAGCAGGTCCTCTTGGAAGCTATCGGGCGTGATGTAGGCGCGCGTCGTGAGCCGCTCGCGCAAGCCGGGGATGTGGCCGCGCTCGTCGAGGAACCGCAGGAGCTTGTCGACAAAGGCT
>JBEIFN010000097.1:0-7288 GCA_040382435.1 Alphaproteobacteria bacterium | reverse complement strand
GGTGGCGACGTGAACCAGCACGAAGCCGAACCCCCCAGGACCGGGGTTCTTGCGGCAACCGCCATCCGTCCAGGCGACGAGCGGCGCCTTCGGGGCCGCGACGATCTGCACCGACGCCAGCTTGGGGGCGACGGGGGCGTCATCATCGACGAGGAGTGCCCGGGCCACGTCGACCAAGGAAGGTGCATCCTCTGCCGTGGCGCGCACAGCGTGACCGCGCAGCGCCGCCGCGATCGGCTTGAGCAGATCGAGCTCCCCCACCGCGCCGCGGTCCTTCTTCCAGCCCTTCTTCTCCCACGCGTGAATCCACGTCGTGAGCGTCTGCCGGATCGTCGTGTCGGCGGACCACACCTCGACGGCCTCGCCCTCGGGCAACGCCTGGAGCGCGTCGTGGACGGCACGAAGCCGCAACCGCCACGTGGTGGCACCATCGTCGCGTGCGGCGCCCTCGGCGAACACGCCTCCGCCCGCCGGTCGCTCCAGGCGCCAGGCGTAGGCTGCACGATCGCCCCGCGCGGCGGTCGCATGAAAAAGGCGAAGCATGACGCAGAGTAACCGACCCACCTCGAACGCGTTAGACGCGCGGCATGCGTACGCTCCTCTTCGCGCTGTCGATCGCCGTCCTGCCGCACACGACGGCATGGGCGGGTCCGTCCACCGAGACGTTCGACCGCTTGGGGCAGTTCGTCGTCGGCCAGCAGGCGCCTACGATCGCCGGCTGGCGGCTCGACGGCAGCCTGTTCCGAAGCAAGACCGAGATCGACGGCGTCCACGGTCTCGTCGTCACCTTCTTCCAGACGACCTGCGCCCCCTGCATCATCGGGCTGCCCAAAATCCTCGACGCCGTGAAGGCCACGCAAGGCCGCTACGGCGTCTTGATGATCAATGTCGGTGAACGCCCGGAGTTGGTCACACCCTTCCTTGATCGCTACCAGCTGCGTGGCCCTGTCGTCGTCGACGCGACGCAAGCGCTGCGCGATGGCCTCGGGCTGTCCGACGCCCTGCCTCGGACGGTGGTCATCGGCCCCGACGGGGTCGTCCGGGCCGCGCTCGGCGAAGAAGGCGTCGACTTCTTGCCGCTGCTCGAACGCGCGATGGCACCCACCCGCTGAGCGGCCGCCACCCCCGCGACCTCAAGGCGTCTGAATCGGCCAGATTGTCGACAGCCACGTCCGGAACGACGGCCCCGCATCCCAAAGGCGGAGCTGTGCCTCGGCCCGCTCCACCGCGCGTGCAGCGGACTGCTGTTCCAGCACCGCGATCTGCCCTTGCAACAGCTCGCCGTTGTGCAACCCGACCGGCGCATCGCACGGCCTCAGTCCGACCACCCAGCGAGGGACGGCGAGAAACCCCGTCGATCGCCAATGGACCTCGCCTTCGATCCGGACGTCGAACCGCCAGCCGCCGGGGCTGCACGCTCCGACGACGGCCACCCCCGCTCCCGCGAGCGTCTGCTCGACCACGCCACGAAGGCTAGCCGCCAGGGCGGGCGAATACGGCGCCGAAGCCGACGGGACGACGGTGACCCGCTGCGACGCGAGCCAACGTTCGACGTCCAACGCCATGGCCCGGTGATCCGAGAGCGCCGCCGCGGCTTCACCCGACGGATCGAGCGACGCCGCCGCCCACACGGCTTCCTCGACCTTGGCCCAGACCGCGCGCGCCTCGGTCGCGGATCGCGCGAACCCCTCACCGTCCCCCCGATCCCGCGCGGCCGTGGCCTCGACGCGCCGGGCGCCCCACCGCGCGAGATCACTCACCCCAGAAGGGCCGAGCACGGCGCGCGCACCCTCCGCGCGAGACAGGCACTTGAGCACGTAGAACGTCCCCTTGACCCGCTCTTCCGCGACCCACCGGAACAGCTCGGCGTGGGCGAAGGTGGAGCGTACCAAGGTCTCCGAGGTCACCGAACGGTCGGCGCGTCCTCCATCGCGCGCGACCCGACTGGCGACGACCGACGTCACCTCGCTGGCGACGTTGCGGGCCACGGCGGCGTCCGCCGATGCATCCGCCTGCACCGCCGTCGGCCCCGTCCCGACGCCACACACATAGGCGTCGACAGAGTGTGAAGGTACCGCGCCCGACGTCGTCCACTCGGCGACCGGCTTGGCCGCCGCAACGCTCAGGAGCCACGCGGCGAGCGCCATGCGACCTCCGTCCACGTTTGCGCGCCGAACGACCCCGTCTGCCACTGCAGCTCGGGCACCTCGGCCAGCGATGCATACCCGCGCAGCGTGCACCGCAAATCCACCGTGAACAGCTCCCCGCCCGTCCCAGGCACGCGGCTCCCACGGGCGAGCGACAGCAACAGCGTCGTCGCGTCGGGCGTCGGTTGCCAACGGGCCAGGACGCTTCCCGTCTGCCCCACGATGCGGCCCCACCGCACGGCGGCATCCGTCGTGTAGACGCGCGCGCCGACGCTGTCGGAGCGCTGAGCACCCGTCGTCCGGGTACGAGACGCGCACGAGACGGAGCCGGAGGCGAACGCGACGTCGAACGAACGTGCGACCGTCGTCTCGTCAAAAACCCAGCCCGACGCCACCCCCGGCTCGCTCCGAATGGCTTGGGACCACGTCGGCCCCGGCGGGACCGTCCGCGACCAGGCCTCGAGCGCGAGCCAACGGCCGATCTCCGCGGGGGCTTCGGACGGCAGGCCCACGCCGCTGGGCCGCCGCATCGACGGTCCGACGCCACGCGTGTAGGCCTCGGGGAGCGCGGCCGCCTCGACCACCCGCACGCCGTTCCCTCGCAAAACGGCCGAGAAGCTCGGCGACACCGATGCGGCATCGCCTTCAGCCCAAGCCGTTGCCAGCCACACGCCGAGCACCCCGCCTCCAACGCAACAGGCGGACGAGCGCGCCCGCGCGGCTGTCGTTCCTCGCCGCCCGGTGACCCGGGCGTCCGATCACTCCGAACGCAGGCGCTGGAGCTGGGCGTCGAGGTCAGAGAACTCGGCGTCCATCCGCTGCTTGATCTCGGCCCGCAGTCCGTCGTCCATGTCCTTGACCGACTCGAACGCCTTGAGGAAGATGTCGGGCTGCAGACAGACGAGGGTGAACATCGTCTCGTTGAGGATCTCGTTCTTGACCGAACGCGCGCCGGTCAGGCTGAGGTCGACGATGTTGCGCGTCACGTTGGTGGTGGCGGACTCTCCGTACTTCTCGCCATTGGCCTGGCCCTGCGCCCCGTAGTTCTTGACCATCGCCTCGACCTTGGTCTGGAACTGGCGGGCGAGGTCGCCGCGGGCGTTGTTGTCGGCTTCGAGGCGCGCGGTGTCCATCAGGCCGGCCTGGAACATGGCACTGCCAACGCCACACAGCGGCGGCGGCTCGGCGTACCACGACGGCATCGCCGTCGCGCCCTTTCCGACTTCACCCTTCTTCGCGCAAGCAACCAAGGCAAAAGCCAACACAAGACGACGCATGAAACCTCCTGAGCGGTGAGCGTACCACAAACACGCGGCGAAGTGCGACCCGCCATCCGCCCACCGCATTCCTTTGATCTCCGCGCGGCGCGGCCAACAGGCTACAAGAGGCCTCGGAGGGCGCATGGGCCGACGCCGCGGGGGACCGCGAACGCTGCTGGTGGCTTGGTCGTTCGCCTGTGCAGGCCCCACGTCGACCACAGCCGAGCCTTCGTCGCCACCGCTGCACCCCGCGACCGAGGCGCCCCCGCCGACGCCACCCATCGCCAAGCCGGCAGCGGTCGTGGCGTTGCTCGCCGCGTTGCGCCAGACCGTACCGGACTGCGCCGCCACCTTGCGCGCCGTCGCCCCTGAGGCCGCGGGCTCGGAACCCCTGCCGTTCGGGGCCGTGGACCTCGACGCCGCCTGCGCCGACGCTGGCGCGGTCTACGACGCCCACGGGCGTGCGGCGCTCTACCTCAGCCGTGGCGCGACACGCCTGGCAGAGGCTGCAGCGCGACTCGGCGACGACCTGGACTACCTGCGCCGGGCGATGACGGGACCGGGGAGCGAACGCCGAAACGCCATCGAACATCTGCACGCCGCGCTCCGAACGGTCGACGAACGGCTCGCCGAGGTCGACGCCGTGTACGACACGCCGTACGCCTACCCTGCCGCCGGCGACGTCAGCGCCTTCGCGCCCGCCGCTGAGACCGACGCCACCGAGCTGGATGCGGCGGCACGCTCGCTGCAGAACCTCGTGTTCGACCAAGGCTTCGACCCGGCGAGCGTTCGCCGCCGGATGCTTGAGGTGCGCGGCGCCGCCGTCCTCGCCGACTTGGCGGCGCGCGACGCGGCGCTCACCGCCGCCACCCACCTCAGCGAGCCCGATCGCGCGCGCCTCCAGCGTTCCGCCGCCGCGACCCGCGACGCGGTGCAGACCTACGAGGCCGCTTGGCGCGCCTTCGCGGCGGGAGACGTCAAGGATGCGGCAGCGCGCGACGCCTGGCGGGCGCGCACCGCAGCCGCGTTCCGAGCCGCCGGCCGGGTGCCCCCTTGACACACGCCGCTCGCGCCATCCGACGCCCCCCCGCTTGGGTCTACCGCGCGCTGCTCGCCGCCGACGGCTGGCACACCTGGCAATGGTCGCTGTACACCAGCGCGCAAACGACGTCAGGAGAGGCGCGCGTCGGCGTCGAGGCGACCACGGCACGCCGGTGGGGCTGGCTGCGGTGGTCGCGCCGCTGGACGCTCACCGAAGCGCAGCCCGACGCGATCGTCACCTGGCGCGACGCCCACCCGCTCGGGGGCGAGGTCCGTTGGACCGTCCAGCCCGACGGGGACGGAGCCCGCGTCGACGTCGAGGACCGCAGGCGATGGCCCGACGCGCCCGACGCCCTCCGCGCAACGCTCGACGGCTTGGCGGCGATGCTTGAGGATGGCCTGACCGAGGCGACCGGGCACCACAACGGACTCGGGGAGAGCGCGGTACAAGGCACGCTCGGCCGCGAGGTGCGGTTCGACCTGCGTGCGACGCCTGTGCACGACACCTTGATCCACATCGAGCTGGATCGCCGCCACGCGCCCTGCGCCATGCACTGCACCTTCTGCCCGCGCACAGCAGTCGCCGCGCCCCGCGACCTCCCGCCGCCAACAGACGCCGAGATCGCCCGCGTCCTTGACGCCGCACGGCGGCTCGCGGTGCAATGGCCTGACGTCGACGTGGTCCTGTGGTCCGACGACCTGCTGCAGTTCCCGGCCATCCTGCCGCTGCTCGACGCCTTTGCCGGTCGAAAGATCAGCGTCCACACGCCAGGAAACCGCATCGGGCGCCCCGGGCTCGCCGAGGGACTCGCCGCGCGGCGCGTCCACCTCGACCTCACCGTCCACGCGACCGACGCTGAGGTGTGGACGGCCGTCGCAGGCAACCGCGACGCCATGGACGCACTTTTGACCGGCCTCGACGTGTTCGCCGCCGCGGGCGGTCCCTTCGATCTGAGCGTGGTCGTCACCGACCGCAACGTCCACGTGCTCGGGCAGACCCTGATCGACCTGACGCGCCGTTACGCACCCAAACGGCTCTCCGTGCGCGTCTTCTACCCGGACGCGTCCGAGCTCGGCCGCGCCTACGGCACGCAGTTTCCAGCCTATGACGACGTCATCACCGCACTCGTCCGCGCCGCCGAGACGGTGGAGTTGCCACCGATCCAGCTGGCCAACCTGCCGCCGTGTCAGGTCCCCGCCGGCGCTCTGTCGGGGATCGATGCCGTCTGGACGATCAACCGCAACGCCCTGCGCACCTTCGACCTGGCCGACTGCGCCTCGTGTCCGGCGCGCGAGGTGTGCTGCGGTGTCCACCCGTGGTACGCCGCCACCTTCCCGCTGCGGACACCTTCCTTGGACGACATCGCGGCGTTGCTCGCCCACCACGCAGCGCCGGCCGCCGACGCCCCCACCGACGACCTCAGACTGCCGTTGCGCGAGGATGGCCTCGCCGAGCTGCTCGTCCGCCGTCGCGAGGCCGACCGACCGGCGTGGTTGGAAGGGACGAGCTGGGCAGCCCGTTACCGCCTCGACCCGCGCCTGCGTCCCGACGAACGACAAGCGTTCGAGGCCCTACTGGCGAACGCTGGCGACAAGCTGAGGGGTCGGACCGACCTCGACGACGCTGCGTTCACCAAGCTCGCGGCCAAGATCCGCGAGGCTTGGAAGAAGAGCCGATCAGGCCTCGGCGACTGACGCCGCGCGCCGTGCCGCGAGTGCGTCGCGCCGCGCCTTGAGGTTGTCGGCACCCAACGCAAAGTCCAACACCTGCTCGACCCGTTGCACCGGGATGATCTCGAGGCGCTCGCGGACATCCTTGCTCACGTCGAAGATGTCCCGGCGGTTGTCCCAAGGGAGCAAGACGCGCTTGATCGCCGCCTTGGCGTTGCTCGTCTCGCCGGCGGCGTCGATCGCGTTCGCGATCCACAGCTCCTCGGCCTCGTCGTCACCCCAGACGTCGTCGTCGATCTGCGGTTCGAGCCGTGCTCGCGCGGCGGCGTCGACCTTCTCTTTGATGCCCCCGACCGGCAGGACGTTGCCGTGCAGGTCGATCTCGCCCGTCATCGCCAGCTCGGAATCGACCTTCAGGCCGGTGAACAGCGAGGCGAGCGTCGTGACCATCGTCACGCCGGCCGATGGGCCGTCCTTGGGGACCGCGCCCTCAGGGACATGGATGTGAACGTCGGAGACGTCCCACTCGGACTCCTCGATGCCGAGGTGCTCGCAGATCGACTTGACGAAGGAGCGACCGACGCTGACCGACTCCTTCATCACGTCGCCGAGTGACCCGGTGAGCGTGAGGTTGCCCTTGCCCTTCATCCGAGCCGCCTCGATGAGGAGCGTGTCGCCCCCAGCAGCGGTCCACGCCAGACCGCGGGTGACGCCTGGGTCGACGATCTCCCGCTCGTGGTTGCGTACGCCGCGCGATGCGCCGAGGATCCGCCGGATCTTGGTACGGTCGAGCTCCATCTTTCCTTCGACGCGCCCGCGCGCGACGACCATCGCGACCCGACGGCAGACCGCGTCCACCTCACGCTTTAGGCCTCGAACGCCTGCTTCTCGCGTGTACTCCTCCACGAGCGTGGAGAGGCCGCCGTCGGTGATCTCCACCTGCTCGCTGGTAAGCCCATGGGCCGCGAGCGCGGTCGGCCAGAGGTAACGGCGCGCGATCTCGGTCTTCTCTCGGTGCGTGTAGCCGGAGATGCGGATGACCTCCATGCGGTCACGGAGCGGGCCGGGGATCTGGTCGGCGACGTTCGCCGTCGCGATGAACAGCGCGCGAGAGAGATCGACGTCCACGTCGAGGTAGTGGTCGTGGAAGGTGTCGTTCTGCTCAGGATC
>JBEIFN010000096.1:0-7299 GCA_040382435.1 Alphaproteobacteria bacterium | reverse complement strand
TCGGCATCGCCTTCCTCCTCGCGTGCCGCCGCGTCCGGGTCGGCCTTGGGGCGCCGATCGGGGGCGTGGGTCCACGGCCGGACGCTCGGCGGTGTTCGCCCGACGAGATCGTCGACGGCCGCGCGGAGGGAGGCGGGCACGTGGACGGTGGCACGCGTCGCGCCGCGGACACCGCGGGTCCACGCATGGGGGGCGGGCCGGTGACGGTCGGCATCCTCCGGCAGGATGTGTCGGCTGGTCTCCGCGCGTACGACGGCCTCGGCCGCTGCGGCATCGTTGAGCCGCTGCGCCGCTTGCGCGAGGTCGCCACGCGCGGCCGCCTGCGCCGCAGCTTCGAACAGCTGCGCGACCGGCTTGAACCGCGCGTCGTTGGGAAGGTGCCATCCACCAGCCGCCTTCTGCCGGTCGGCGGCTGCGTCCCAGCCATCCCGCCGGGCCGGTCGGCGCTCGGCGGCGCGCTCGGCGTCGGCGAGGGCCCGGAGCGCGTTGAGCCGGTCCTCGATGTGGCGCAGCATGGCCGCTTGCGTCGCGGTCCCTGCGGTGAGGTCCTCCTCGCGGCGGGCCTCGAAGACCGGACGCGTGCTCCGCCGTGACGCCGGGCGCGGGGCGGACGCGCGGGGGCTCGTGGCGTCGTGGCTGGCTCGGTCGCGCGCGCTCATGGGGTTTGGGATCCTCCAGACGCCCCACCGCAAGGCGCGACGTCTCTCGGGACGGGGTATCCCTCTCGCATGTCGGCTGTGCGTGACGCGACCGTTTGGCTCCGGACCCCGCTCGTCAAGCGCGGCGACGACGTGCTGGCGTGGGGGGAACCCTCGGCGCTCGCCACGCGGTTGCTGGCGCGCGACGCCGCCCCGCCGTCGCTCCGTCAGGTCGCGGGCGAGGCCGTGACGCCGCGAACGCTCACGGTGAAGCGTCGGCTGGGGCTGCCCGAAATGCCGACGCCCGCGCCGCTTCTCGTCCGTCAGCAGCCCAAGAAGATCACCGGGGACGCTGCCGCCTCGTTTCGACGATCGTTCGCCCGCACAGCGCGCGAGCCGACCCCGGTGCGTGCCGACATCGCGACCTGCGTCGCCGAGGCTGGGCGCGAGCGTGCCCTTCTGCCGCGACCCGCACCGGTCGCGCTCGACCCCGCCCTCGAACGCACCGTTTTCCCCCGTGGCATGCGCGCTGCCCGTCACGGGGCGATCGATCCCGCGATCCCTGTGCTAGGGTCCGACCCATGATGGTCACCCCGCCCTCGCTGCTCGTCCCGCGCGGCCCCTACCAAGGGAGCGGCGTCATCGGCGAGATCACCGAGAGCCTGCACGCCTTCTTGCGCGAGGGGTGGCCGGATCCTGCCGATCCGCCGCGCATCGTCGAGGATCTGGAGTTCGAGCCGAAGGACCGCGAAAAGATCCTCTACATCTACATGTACCGGGTCGCGCACAACCAGGCGTTGCAGAACTCCAAGCGCTGGCGCGAGGCCAAGGTCGCGGTGCAGGACGACGCCGGATCGCGCCACTTCTATGAACGGCCGCCGCTGTACTTGGACGTGTACTACCTCATCGCCGTGCACGCGAAGTTTCGTAGTGAAGCAGAAAAGTTGCTCGGATGGCTGCTGTTGCGCTTGAACGAGGCGACGCACATCGTCTATCGTCCGCGACGGTACGTGCTTCCGGATCTGACGGAGGTCGACTCCACGGGATTGCCGTGGTCGATCGACAACCGCGGTGCCGACGTGATCATGGAGAAGGTCTCCCTCGATCTCGTCGACGATCTCAGCGTCGGAGACGCGATCCACTTCTTCAACATCCATGACGCTCCCTACCGACCGTTCCTCACGTACCGCGCGCGGTGCGCCATGGAAGGCTCTTTGATCGAAGCGAAGCCCACGACGGTCGGCATGCTGCCCGTCGCGAGCACCGTCCCTCCTCCCGATCCGCGGCCGCGCCCTCAGCGGCCCAAGCTCGGCGAGGGGCCTACGCCCGGTCAGGCGCGTGCCCGCTTGGGTTCGCCCTCGGCCGGACGCGGCGCCTCACCGGAGGAGCGGACCCCGATGCCCTTTGGGCCTCCCGGCTACGCCCGACGCCCGCTCGACCCCGCACCGGGGTCGGACGGCACAGACGGCAAAGACAACCAAGACTCCGAGGATTGACCTATGGAATACCAAACGCCAGGTGTGTACGTTCGCGAAGTCGATTCGGGCCCCAAGCCGATCGCCGCCGCTGCGACCTCGATCCCCGGGTTCCTCGGACTGTTCCCGTACCAGCCGAAGGCCGACGCCATCGCGTTGACCGCCGCCGGTGAGGGCGAGACGGTCACCGCGCGCCTGCTGCCCACGGTCGTCGACAACAAGGGTCTGATCCCGGCCGCCGCAGCCACGTCGGCGGGCGCTGCGATCGCCGAGCAGTTCAAGCTCAAGCCGGGCAAGCTCGCCGACCTCAAGGCGCTGCTCGAGCTCAACGGCCACAAGGTCAACATCGGCAAGGGTGAAGGCGGAAACGTCAAGATCACCGACCCCAAGACGAACGCGACCGTCGAGGTCTCCGAGGCCACGGTCAACGTCCAGGGCCGCGTCACCACCAAGGACGCCTCCGCCGTCGAGGCGATGTTCGAGTCGGTCAGCCAGGTCTTCCACCTCGACCGCCCGGCGCCCAAGAAGGCTTCGGACCTGCTCGCCGCCTACGGCTACACCGTCGAGGCCACCGAGGAGGCGTCGCTCTACGAGGAGTACTCGGTCCCGCCCTGGCCGGTGCACAACAAGAAGGAGTTCTTCCACTGGTTGCAGAGCTTCTTTGCCCAATACCTCGTCGAGACCGGCGCGGTGGCCGACATCATCGGGGACATCGAGGACGCCGACGAGGCTGCGGACGCCGTCTTTGACGCGTTGACCGCTGACGACGGCCTGCGTCGCAAGTTCCAGGCGTGGCTCAGCCAGCCGTCGGTGTTCAACTTCGTCGCCGCGGTGCAGGGCTTCTACGACAACGGTGGCGGCAAGGCCTACGTCTACCTGATGGGGACGAAGAACCTCGAGGGTTCGATCCGCGGCGACGCGCTTCTCAAGACCGGTCTCGCGGCCTTCGACGACTGCGAGGACATGGCCATTCAGGCCGCCCCCGGCGTCGCGCCGCACCAGCAGAAGGAAGTCCTCGAGCACTGCGAGGTCCGCCGCGACCGCTTCGCCGTCCTCGACGGCCCGATCGTCAGCCTCGGCGACATGGCGATTCCCGCCTCGGACAAGGGCTACGGCGCGATGTACGTCCCGTGGGTCACCACGACGCGCCCCAACTGGTTCACGGGCGACCAGGCGATCGACATCAAGGGTCCGCTCCGTCGCAAGCTCACCAAGATCGACAAGAACGAGGTCTACGTGCCGCCGTCGGGCCACATCGCCGGCGTCATCGCGCGCGTCGACAACAGCCGCGGCGTCCACAAGGCGCCCGCCAACGAGCTCGTCCTCGGGATCACCGGCCTGAGCCAGAGCATCAACCGGCTTGAGCAGGGCCAGTACAACGATCGCGGCATCAACGTCGTTCGCGACATGAAGGACCGCGGCATCCGGGTCTGGGGCGCGCGCACGCTCGCCACCAAGTCCGATCCGTCGTGGAAGTACATCAACGTCCGGCGCCTCTTCATCATGGTCGAGCAGTCGATCATCGCCGGGTCCCAGTGGGCGGTCTTCGAGCCGAACGACAAGTTCCTCTGGACCAAGTTGACGCGTGACGTGAAGAGTTTCCTCCTGCGGGTCTGGCGGACGGGCGCGCTGTTTGGTAACACTGCGGAGGAGGCGTTCTTCGTCAAGTGCGACGAGGAGACCAACCCCCGCTACCTGATCGACGCCGGTCAGGTGAATGTCTCGGTCGGCATTGCGCCGGTCAAGCCTGCAGAGTTCGTTGTCTTCAACATTGGTCAGTGGGACGGTGGTGCCAGTCTATCTGAGTGAACCCCACGGACCTCAACCTGATGCCTTCGCGAGCCACCCCGAAGGCTGAATTCCTAGGAGACGTGTCATGGCCAGCAGCGGCATTACCGAAGAGCTCTACGGCAATTTTAACTTCCTCCTTGAGATCGGCGGTATCACCGGCGACACCAAGCAGATCATCGGCGGCTTCAAGTCGATGAGCGGGATGAACTCCGAGACGGAGATCATCGAGTTCAAGCAAGGCAACGACCGCGTTGTCCGCAAGAAGCCGGGTCGCACCACCTACAGCAACATCGTCCTCGAGCGCGGCTACACCGCCACCGACGACCTGTTCAAGTGGCGCAAGAACATCGAGGACGGCATCATCGACCGCCGCTCGGGCACGATCACGATGCTCGACAACGACGGTGAGACGATCGTCGCCGAGTTCAACTTCTGCGAGGCGTGGCCCTGCAAGTGGCTCGTCCCTGAGATCGACTCCGATCAGTCCGGCATGGCGATCGAGCGCATCGAGCTGGCGGTCGAGAAGGTCGAGCGGGTCCTGCGCTGATGAGCTTCAAGACCGAGTACGAGTTCATCCTGCCTCGCGGGTACGTAGACTCGGAGGGGAACGTCCACCGTGAAGGCGTCATGCGCCTCGCCACGGCCAAGGACGAGATCGTCCCCCTCAACGACGTCCGCGTCCAGCGCAACAGGGCGTACCTCATCATCCTGCTGCTCAGCCGGGTGGTGGCTCGTCTCGGTACGCTCCCCGAGGTCAAGCCGATTCACATCGAGAACTTGTTCGCCTCCGACCTTCGCTTCCTCGAAGAGATGTACAACCGCATCAACGAAGAAGAAGCGATGGTCAAGGTGACGTGCCCGTCCTGCGGTCACGCGTTCGAGAGGGAGTTCGGTCGCCTGGGGGAATCGTAAGCTACCCCTTGGAGAATATCTTCAAGGAGGTAGCGTTCATCGCGTACCACTTCCATTGGGACCGGACCTCGATCCTCGACCTGACGCACAAGGAGCGTCACCAGTGGGTCAAAGAGATCTCCGGGATCAATGAGAAGATCAACGGCGGACGCTGACCCGTTCGCCGTGGCCCCCTCGGTTCTCGCATCGCCCGATGCGCCCGCTACGGCGGACGGCGCGCGGGCCGTTCGTCGTGGTGCCCCTTCTCTCCCGCGCGAAGGATCCTCGTGCATGACGCTCGGGATCGGCATTCACCATGCGCTGCATAGCGTCCGAGAGGACCGCGACATCCGTACGGATCACGCGGGCCTGATCGGCGTCGTGCCGCGGTCGCGGTGGCCCGACGATGCCGGACCGGGCGACTTTGTCGAGCTGCGCGTCGACCGCGTGGGCGAGCTCGACACGCACCCCGTCATGGGGTTCTTCGACGCCGCCACCAAGATGGCGGCGCGCGCGTTCTTTGCTAACGGTGGCGCCAGCCTGACGCTGTACGGGCTGTGCGTCACCGGATCCCGCGACCTGCTCGATCCCGGCGTGTGCGCGAGTCGGTTGCAGGGCCTCCTCGAGCGGCTGTGCGACGACGAGGAGGTCAGCCTGCTGGCGATGCCAGCGCTTGCTTGGCTGCCCGCGTCCTGGGACGGCCGTAGTCCCTCGGTCGGCGCAACGGAGGCGGTGCGTCGCTTGGCGCGTCATTGTGCCGAGGTCGGACACCGGTTCCTGCTCGTCGACGCGCCGCAAGGTGCCGACGAGGCCCTCGTCACGGCGTGGGTCGATCAAATTCGTGCGATGCCCGATGTCGACGCGTCGTACCTGGCGGTCTACTTCCCGTGGTTGATGGCTGGAGATACGCCGCTCGCGCCGAGCGGGGCGGTCGCAGGCGTCATCGCCCGCACCGACCGCGAGCACGGGCCGCACGGGGTCCGCGTGCCACCCGCGAACCAAGAGGTGCGCGGGTTCACCCACGCGGCGGTCGACCTTACGTGGCGTCAGGGCGCAGGCTTGGTCGAGGCCGGCGTCAACCCCGTGTTGGAGCAGCCCGGGCGCGGCTTGGTGGTGTGGGGCGCGCGCACCTTGTCGGCCGAGCAGCGCTGGCGGCAGATCACTGCGCGGCGCATCGTCAGCTACATCACCGAGCGCGTCCGTCGCGACGCTGAATGGGTGGTCTTCGAGCAGATGCGGCCCGAGCTGTGGGAGACCGTTGCGCGGATGGTCCGTTCCCGTCTCGACGTCTTCTGGAGCGCGGGTCTGCTCACGGGCGAAGCGCCCGGCAACGACTACCTCGTGCAGTGTGACGCCGAGCTGAACCCCCCGTCGGTCCGCGACGCGGGCGTCGTTCAGGTCAAGATGCTGATCCGTCCCATTCAAGCCACCGAATACATCGAGGTCGAGCTCGCGCTCGGCGCCTGATCCCGAAGGGAGACCCCATGGCGAACATCCCCGATCCTTATGGCAGTCACTACTTCATGCTCGAGATCGACGCGGTCGAGGTCGGTCAGGTGCTCGAGGTGGGCGGGCTCAAGACCGAGGCGGAGGTCTTCGAGATCGAAGAGGGCGGCCAGAACGGGTTCAAGCACAAGCGCGTGGCGGGATCGCGTTGGGAGAACATCGTCCTGCGCTACGCGACGAGCAAGAACCGCTTCTTGCAGGGGTGGCGCGACCAGTTCTTGCGCAACCCGTTGGGCGAGGGGCTGTGGAAGTCGGGTTCGATCGTGATGTTCGACAACCACGGCGATCCGGTTCGACGCTTCCACTTCAGCCGGGCCTGGCCGGTGAGCTGGGAGGGTCCCTCGCTCGATTCGGGAGGCTCTGAGCTCGCGGTCGAGTCGCTCGAACTCGCCCACGAGGGCATCCAGGTCTCGGACGGCTGAGGGGGCGACGATGGCACGCAATACGCAAAACCCGATGGAGGCCGTGGCGGACCGCATGATGCGCCGCCTCTCGGGCGGTGTCGTGCCTGCCGCGCAGCGCAGCGCGTCCGGGGTCCGCGGGATCGGGCGGCTCGTCGCGCGTGCCGAAGGCTCGGGGCTTGTGGGCGACCCGGAGCGCGCGCGCCTGGTCGACCGGCTCGCCGAGCGGACGGAGGGGGACGCCCTGGGGGCGAGCCTCGTGGGGATCGCGCGCGATCTACGCCGCCTTCGCACCCCGTTGTCGGCATCGGCCGTCTCCGAGGACGCGCTCGTCTGGCTGGAACTTGCGGCCGACCCCGCCGAGGACGAGGCGCTGGATGAGGCCGCGCCGCTCCCCGGAGAGCCGATCCTTCGGACGATTCAAGGGTGGTCGAGCCGACCCAAGCCCGAGCGCAAGCAAGCGTCGCGTCCGGTCGCGCGCGCGTTCGGCCGGGTGCGTCGTCCGTCGGCTGCCGGGGGCGAGGTCGCGGCGGCCGCTGCGGTGTCCACGGGCAAGACGCGCAGCCGTCTGTTGTCGGCGATCGACCTCCTTGAGAC
>JBEIFN010000095.1:0-7340 GCA_040382435.1 Alphaproteobacteria bacterium | reverse complement strand
TCCACCGCCCTTTTCTCCCCCGGGCCCCCCCCCCGGGTCGTCCGCCGGGGGGGGCTCTTTGGCGGGGGGGTGTCTGGTGGGGTGCGGGGCGCTCGGCGCCTCGCGCGACCACCCACCCAAACCCTGCAAGCGCCTGAAGGAGATCGCCATGCGCCAGCTGAACCTGCTCCCCACCCTGTGCCTCGCCACTTGGCCCCTCACGCTCGTCGCCTGCGGGGGTGGTGGTGGCGGCGGCGGCTCGACTCCGCCCGTCGCGGGCGAAGTCGACGACCTCGAGATCCTCGACCTCGGTCTGCCCGCGCAGGCGCTGTTGATCGGCGAGTTCGACCCGCTGGCCGAGGAGTACGCGCTGCGCCTGCCCTTCCTGGGGGACGAGCTCTTGCTGCGGCCGATCTACGCCAATCCGAGCGCCGTGTCGACCGGCACGAGCGGCCTCGAGGACGCAGGCTTCGGCGAGCTCGAGGCCAGCGTGGCCGAGGGCGACAACACCTTCGAGTTCGTCGCCAGCCTGCCCGCCAGCGGCGAGCAGCGCACCGTGCGCATGTTGGTGCAGCGCGACTTCGCCGCGGACTTGCGCCAAGCGAACTCGGTCAAGTCGACCGACGCCCGCCCCGGAGATGGACTGGGCTCGGCCGTGGCCATGGATGGACGGCTGCTCGTCGTGGGAGCGCCCACGGAAGATGTGCAATTCGGCGCGGCCACGTTGGCCGATGCCGGTGCCGTCTACTTGTTCGAGCGCAGCGGCGACGCCTGGACGCAGATCGCGCGCCTGCACGCGCCGGTTCCGGGCGCCGACGACAACTTCGGCGCCAGCGTGGCCATCGACGATGATCTCCTGGTCGTCGGGGCTCCGGGCGAGGACGGCTCGGGAACCCAGGTGGATCCGCAAGTCGACGAGAACGCCACCAACTGCGGCGCGGCCTACGTCTTCCGTCGCATCGACGGTCTGTTCACCCCAGCCCACTATCTCAAGCCCGATGCAGCCACCGTGCGCAGGACGTCGAGCTTCGGCGCGGCGGTGGAAGTCGCCGGGCTCGTCGTCGCCGTGGGGGCACCCGAGGAAGGCACGCGCCTCGCGTTGGGCGGCGCGCTAGTCGCCGCGCAACGGGCGGGCGCCGTCTACACGTTCGGCTTCGAAGGCGGCCAACTGCGCTTCGGAGAGCGCTTGCAAGCCCCCGACGCAGCCGTGGCCGCCGAATACGGTTCGGCGCTGGCCGCGTTCGGAACTCGGCTCGCCATCGGAGCGCCGGGCGCCAATGGACTGCGTGGCAAGGCCTACTTGCTGCGCGCCGGGCCGACCACGGCGAGCTTCGACTTGGAAGCCGAGCTCGTGGCGCCCAACGCCGAGCCGCTCGACGGCTTCGGCGAGAGCCTCGACCTGTCGAAGGACCGCCTGGTGATCGGCGCTCCGTTCGAGGACTCGGGCGCGGAGGGCGTCGGTGGCGATCAGCTGGACAACACCAAGCCCAACGCGGGCGCCGCGTACATGTTCGAGCTCAAGGGCCAGCTGGTGCTGTTCGAGGCCTACATCAAGGGCACTGCGGTCGCTGGTGGCGAGCAATTCGGCCGCGCGGTGGCGCTCGTGAAGGACACCCTGTGCGTCGGAGCACCGCGCGACATCGGCGCGGCGCTGGGCGAAGAGGTCGACGGCGCGATTCCCGTGGCCCCGATCGGCTCGGCCTTCGTCTACACGCGGCGCGCTGGCGGCCTCGAGCTGGGCAAGGTCCTGCGCTCGCAAGCGGCTCACGCCGAGGCCGACTTCGGCGCGAGCGTGGCGATCGGTGCGGACGACATCGCCATCGGCAGCCCGCGCGATCGGACCTTCGGGCAAGGGATCGACGGCGCGAGCGTCGTGGTGGGAGGGCAAGGCCGCGGTGCGGTGTTGACCTTCCGTTGAGTGCGCGGCCCGCGAGCCGGGCAGGGGGACTCGATGGTGGTGGGTGGGTGCGGACCCGCCAAGCGCGGGGGCCGCGTCGGACAACCGACGCGGCCCCCGCCTTGCATGTCTTCGGGTGCGGCGCCTCAGTCGAGGGTCAAGGTGCCGCGCAGCAGGTCGGCGTCGGTCAGGCGCTTGTCGCCGTCCGCGTCGCGGTACACGTCGAGCTCCACGCGCGTGCCGCGGTCGAGGGGTGCGACGAGGCGCGCCAAGGATTCCTTGTCGTCGAGGCGCCAGGCGCGCGGACGGACGCCCACCAGGGGTCGCGCGGTCTCGAGCACGTCGCCGGCCTTGAGCCCGAGCTTGGCGGCGGGCGAGCCACCACGCACTTCGCGCACTTCGATCCAGCGGTTGCTGCGGCCCTCGACGTCGCGCAGGCGCACGCCGATGCGCTCGTACAGTTGCCCATCGACGCGATTCCACGGCTCGACCTTCAACTGGCGCTTGCCGCCGTCGCGCTCCACCACGATCTCGACTTCCTTCTGCGCGCTCACCGCGGCGCGCGCGAAGGCGTACTCGTCGGGCTTGACCACCGCCTTGCCGCCGATGCTGACGATGCAATCGCCGGGTTGCAGGCCCGCGATGTTGGCCGGGCTGCCCGGCACGACGCTCTTCACCTGGGCGTGGTCGGAAAACTTGACATCGAAGCCGAGCCAGGTGTCCGACGACTCCGGCGCGAGCAGCTGTTCCTCGAGCACCTTGCGCACGCGGTCGACCGGGATGGCGAAGCCGATGTTCTCCGCCACGCTGTTCATCGCGTTGTTGATGCCGATCAACTCGCCGTTGATGTTCAGCAAGGGACCACCGCTGTTGCCCGGGTTGATGCCCGCGTCGGTCTGGATCAAGTCGTCGAACTCGAGGTTCTCCTGCGGAATCTGGATGTTCCTGTGCAGGCCCGAGATGATCCCGGTGCTGACCGTGTAGGTCTGGCCGTAGGGGTTGCCGATCGCGACCACCGTCTCGCCGGGCATCAAGTCGGAGCTCGTGCCCATCGGGATGGCGGGGAACTCGCGCGCGCCGCTGATCCTCAACAGAGCCAGATCCTCCTCGGGGACGAAGCTCTTGACCTCGGCGGTGTAGCGCTTCGAGTCGTACTGTTCGTCGAACTGGACGGTGATGGCGCGCGCACCCCGGATCACGTGGTAGTTCGTGATGATGAAGCCGTCTTTGTGGATGACGACGCCCGAGCCGGAACCTTCGACCTTGCGCGCGAACATGCGGCCGAAGAAGTCCTGCTCGGCCTGCACAGCCTCGGTCTTGATGTAGACGACCGTGGGCGAGGCGTCGCGCGCGACCTCGACGATGGGCGTGACGCGCCGGGCGAGCTTCTGGTCGACCGGGCGACCGCCTTCCTGCGCGAGGAGCGGAGACAGGCACAGGACCGGCAGGAGGAGCGACAAGGTGGTGCGGGGCATGGAGATGGGCGGCATGCTGGTGCGTGGGTGGCGCTAGAGACTACGCAGCGCGGGCCGTGGTGTGAGCGTTGGCGGAGGGGCCTCCGGGGCCTTGGCGGGTGTGACTGAGTGCTGCTGCGCGTGTTCGCAAGTTTCGGCCTCTAGGAGGTTTAGGGTGACGGCGACGATTGTCGCCAGAGATCCGCGGAGATCCCTGCGGCGACGGCAATTGAGTCCTGCACATGGGCTCCAGCCCGCCCCTCCCGGACCACTGCGCTGATCGAAAGGCAAACCACCATGTCCCGACTCCTCCTTCCCGCCCTCTTGGTTGCGACACTCGCCGCCTCGACCCTCGCCCAGTCCCCCGACTGGCTGTTCGACCGCTACGTGAAGGCCTCCAATCCTGGGGCGGGGGACAACTACGGGTATTCGATCGCCGTCAGCGGCACCACCCTCGTGGTCGGGGCGCCCTTCGAGGATTCCGGCGCCACCGGCGTCAACGGCAACCAGGCCAGCAACTCGGTCGCCAGCTCCGGCGCGGTGTACGTGTACCGACTGACTCCCGGCGCGACGGGCCAGTGGGGTTGGACCCAAACCGCCTACCTCAAGGCCTCCAACGCCAACGCGCATGACGCCTTCGGCTACAGCGTGGACATCGACGGTGACATCCTGGTGGTAGGGGCGCCCAAGGAGGCCAGTGCGTCCTCCACGGTGAACGACAACCCGCTCGACAACAGCGCCGAGGGCTCCGGCGCGGCTTACGTGTTCGTGCGCACCATGCTGGGCGGCATCGAGACGTGGAGCCAGCAAGCCTACCTGAAGGCCTCCAATTCCCAAGGCGACCTGCCCAACGACCCCTTCGGCGATCGGTTCGGCTCCTCCGTCGCGGTGTCCGGCGATCTCGTCGCCGTGGGAGCACCGTGGGAGGATGGCGGTTCGACGTCGATCAACGGCCCGCAGGGCGACGAGTCCGCCTACGACGCGGGCGCCGCGTACGTGTTTCGACGCGCGGGCGCCAGCTTCTGGTACCAAGAGGCGTACGTGAAGCCCTCGATCGTTACCGGCGGCTTCTTGCTTGTGTCTGGCGGGGCCTTCGGCGACTCGCTGGCGCTTTCCGGCAACCGTCTGCTGGTTGGCGCTCCCCGTACCTACATCACTGGCGACGCCCAAGGCATGGCGTTCCTGTTCGAGCGCTCGAGCACCACGGGCTTGTGGACGGAACGCGAGTCGTTCCAGTCGGCGCAACCCTCCATCGACGCGTACTACGGCGACGACGTCGACATCGACGGCAATCGCTGCGTCGTCGGCGAACCGTACGCCGACGCCCCTGGCAAGCCGGACTCCGGCGCGGCGCACATCTACCGGCCATCGACCAATCCGCTGTCGAACGCCTGGGTGCTAGAAGCCACCTTGCGTCCCGCGCAGGGCGACGTGGACGACTACTTCGGATCGAGCGTCGCCATCTCCGCCGACATGGTGGCCGTGGGAGCGCCGGCCGAGGATGGAAGCTCCACCGGCGTCGCCGGGGATCCGTTCAACGACGCGGCCTCCGACGCGGGCGCCGTGTACACGTGGCGGCGCAACAGCGCCGGGGCGTGGACGGACGCGCGCTACGTCAAGGCCTCGAACACGAACGCGTACGACGAATTCGGGTTCGCCGTCGATCTGGACGGAGCGCTGCTCGCCGTGGGCGCCACGCGCGAGGACGGCGCCTCGACCAGCGGTCCCTTCGCGCCGTTCGACAACTCGGCCCAGGACGCCGGCGCGGCCTACCTGTACCACCGGCTGGCGGACTGCAACCTGAACGGCATCGACGATCCGGCCGAGGTCGCCACGCAGGACTGCAACCAGAATGGCGCGATCGACAGCTGCGAGGTCGCTTCCGGAGTGGGCGATTGCGACGGGAACCTGGTGCCCGACACCTGCCAAGGCGACACGAACCAGGACGGCATCCTCGACGCGTGCCAGTCGGGCGGCGTCGGCTTCTGCTTCGGCGATGGCACGGGCGTCGCCTGTCCCTGCGCCAACAGCGGCTCGGCTGGCGGCGGTTGCGCCAACTCGGCCAACGCCGCGGGCGGCCGCCTCGTGGCGACGGGCCTGCCCTTCGTCGCGAACGACACGCTGCGGCTGGTCGGCACGGGCATGACGCCCACGTCGAGCGTGCTCTACTTCCAAGGCACGACGCAGTCGAGCGGCACGATCTTCGGCGACGGTCTGCGCTGCGCCACCGGAGCGGTCATCCGCCTCGGCACGACCGCCAACGTCGGGGGAGCCTCGCAGTGGCCCGTGCCCGGCGCGCAGGCCATCAGCGCGCGCGGCGCCATCCCCGCGCAGGGCGGCGTGTCGCGCACGTACCAGGCCTGGTACCGCGACGCCAACGCCACCTTCTGCACGGACAGCGCGCGCTTCAACTTGACGAACGGCGTGCTGGTGCAGTGGCTGCCGTGATGGTCGGCCGCGAGCGCGGTCCTTGTCCACGGTGGCACGATGATCGTCGGCGCCACTGGGGAAGACAGCGCGGCGCCGCTCTGGAAACGCAATCAGCAGAACGACGACAAGACGAAGGCCGCAGCCGCCTACCACTTCCGGGCGCTCAACGCCGCTTGGCGAGTCGATCGCTCGCGCGACGCAAGCCAGTTGATCCAGTACGGCGGGGCTCCCATGGACGATCGTCCGTGGGAGCCCCGCTCGCGTGTCTGGTGGGCGATACTGGACTCGAACCAGTGACCTCCACGATGTCAACGTGGCGCTCTAGCCAGCTGAGCTAATCGCCCTTGAGTTGGGGCGGAGAGAATAGCGCCGGCTAGATGCCCTGCCAAGTGTTTTCGCGACACCGCTCCGCTTCGTAGACTCGTCCCCCGAGATTTCGCCGCGCAGGCGGGGTCCTGCTGGAGGTCGCGCCCGGGTAGCGGGCGCGCGGCGGGGACCACCGCGGGTCCGCAGGCGAGCCCCGTCCACAGTGAAGATCGGCGTCGTCAAGGAGATCAAGAACAACGAGAACCGCGTGGCCCTCACCCCGGCGGGCGTCGACCGCCTGGTGTCCCAGGGGCACGACGTCAGCGTGCAAGCGACGGCTGGCGAGGGGTCCGGGTTGTCGGACGAGCAGTACAAGAAGGCCGGCGCCAAGCTCGTCTCCGACGCCAAGGGCGTGTGGGCCTCGTGCGACATGATCCTGAAGGTCAAGGAGCCGCTGAAGCCCGAGTGGGCCATGATGCGTCCCGACCAGACGCTGTTCACGTACCTGCACCTCGCCGCCGACAAGGCGCTGACCAACGGCGTCGTGAAGACGAAGAGCTACGGCTTCGCGTACGAGACGCTCGAGTCGCATGGCACGCTGCCCTTGCTCGTGCCGATGAGCGAAGTCGCCGGTCGCATGGCGATCCAGGAAGGCGCCAAGTACCTCGAGAAGCCCATGGGTGGCTCGGGCATCCTGCTTGGTGGCGTGCCGGGCGTGCGGCCCGCGAAGGTGACGATCATCGGTGGAGGCGTGGTCGGCACGCAAGCCGCGCGCATGGCGGCGGGGCTGGGCGCCGACGTGACGATCCTCGACGTCAACCTCGATCGCATGCGCTACCTCGACGAGGTGCTGCCGCCCAACTGCACGACGCTCTATTCGACGCCGTACGCGTTGCGCGAACTGCTGCCCGAGACCGACTTGCTCGTCGGCGCGGTGCTGATCCCCGGCGCCGCCGCGCCCAAGCTCGTCAAGCGCGTCGATCTCAAGCTTATGCGCCCGGGCAGCGTCATCGTCGACGTGGCGGTCGACCAGGGTGGTTGCATCGAAACCGTCGAAGCCACCACGCACGCCAAGCCCACCTACGTGGTCGATGGCGTGACGCACTACTGCGTCGCCAACATGCCGGGCGCCGTGCCGCGCACGAGCACCTGGGCGCTGACCAACGCCACGTTGCCGTGGGTCGAGAAGCTCGCCAAGCTCGGCCCGATCGGCGCCATCGAGCAGAGCGCCGAGTTGCGCAGCGCGGTCAACTGCGTCAAGGGCCACATCACCT
>JBEIFN010000094.1:0-7355 GCA_040382435.1 Alphaproteobacteria bacterium | reverse complement strand
GACGTTCCGTCATCTCGGGCTCCGTCGCCTCGCAGCCGAGGCAGGGTGCAGGCTATGCTGGCGCGGGGGAGGTGTCATGCGCGCGTCTGTGGCGTGGTGGCTCGGGTGGACGGGGCTCGCGACGGCGTGCGCGCCGCGTCTGTACACACCGATCGACACGGCGGACACCTCTGGCGTCGAGGACTCGGCGGCGTTGGCCTGGGTCGCTCCGACCAACGGTTGGCCGATGATGACGCCGCCGACGGGCTTGGTGGCAGAGGGTTGGGCGCCCGGACAGGTCGTTCCCGACGTTCGTGCCACGGACGCCGCGGGAGACGAGGTCAGCCTCTGGCAGTTCTACGGCCTCACCGTGCTCGTCGACATCAGCACGATGTGGTGCGGGCCGTGTCAGGACCTCGGCGCCGGATCCGAGAAGATTTACCAAGACTTCAAGGACGAGGGCTTCTTGTACGTCACGATTCTTCATGAGGACGTCGACAACGGCGACCTCGACGCGGACGAGCTCGCGCAGTGGGCGGGCCTGCCGACGCCGAGCGCGGAACAACCGTACGATACGATCACCGCGCCCGTCCTCGCCGACTTCCGCGGCGCTGGCGGCTCGCTCGCCGCCGTCGAGAACGGTCAGTATCCGGTGGCGTTGATCGTCGGTCCTGACCTTCGGGTGGTTGAGCGCGTTGACCCGGTGACCGACGCCCAGATCGAGACGCTGCTCGAAGCTTGGTTCGCGGGCGGCGGCTGAGGCTTACTCGGGGCGCCGCTGGACGAGGTAGACGCCAGCCTCGGTGTCGACGATGACCGCCTCACTCGGGCCGAGCCGAAGCGGGAAGTGGGGTGCCTTGGACGGGTTGGTGCGGAACGCATCCTCCCAAAACAGGGCATGGTCGAGTGGATCGGTGAGCTGCCCTCGCGCCACATGCTCCCATTCGCCGCGGCTGCGCGCGTCGGCGACGAGGTCGTCGGGGTTGCTACCGAGCTTGTTGCTGTCGAGCGCGGCCTGAGCGAGCGCGTGCGCCTCGTCTTGGGTGCGGGTGGCGGTGGGCGCGCCCGCGGCGCCGCGGAACGACCAAGCGAACCACCGGAGGTCCAGCTCTGCGGGCAGATCGCGCCGGACGAGCAGCAACGTGCCGTCCGCGTCGCGGAATACGCCAGCGTCTCCGGGCTGGAGCGCGGCGATCGCGGCCTCGATCGGGGCCGGGTACGCGCCCGGTGAGGTGGGGCCCAACGTGCGGCCGGCGTTCGGGCCGGAACCGGTTGGAAGCGCGGCACCCGCGTTGAGATCACGGCAGACCTGCGACGCCGCGACGGCGTCGATCGCTGGCGCGACCCAGGCCTGGTAGCGCGTCGAGGCTGGCCAGGTCGCGGGGGGGGCGTCCTTGGGGGCGCAGTCGTCCGCTGGCGCCGGTGCGGCGGTCACGGGCGCCGCTGGGGAGGGGACCCCGTCGGGGGCGGACGCTGCGGGCTTGGCGTCGGTGCTGGCGCAGGCGGCGCACGATAGCCACAGGAGGCATGGCAAGATGGAGGAGACCTTCATGACGACCCTCATGGGCTGGCTGTATGCCGCCGGGGCCGCGATGGCCGCTCCCACGGTTGTGGTGGACGCGCGCGATGCGGTCGTTGTGGTGCAACAGGGGGGAGGCACCTGCGCAGGCGTCTTCGTCGACGACCATCGCATCGTGACGGCGTATCACTGCGTGCCATCGGCGGGTCAGGTCAACGTCGAGACGCGCGCAGGCGTCCGCGCCCACGGCCGCGTGACCGCGACCGATCCGGCCGGGGACCTCGCGGTGATCGAGGTCGTTCCGCTCTCTGCGCCTTGGGTGCCGATCCGATCGACGCCGGTTGGGGTCGGCGATGTCGTGTTCGCCATCGGTCATCCTTACGCGAGCGCGCCACCGCGCGGCTACCTCGAGGGGACGCTGCGTTGGACGGTGACGGAGGGGCAGGTCGGGGCCATCGGCGACCGCGCGGTTCAGTTCAGCGCGCCGGTCAACCCCGGCAACTCGGGCGGTGCCCTGGTGGACGCCGAAGGCGCGCTCGTCGGCATCGTCTCGCGTCGCGCCGGCGACGGCCTGGGCTTTGCCACCTGTTCGGAGTCGATCGCGCGCCTGTTGGCGGCGCCGCCGCGTCGACCGGGGCTCGGAGGCGGGGCGATTACCGGGTTCGTCACAGCCGCGGCGGCGTTCGGGCCCGCGCTCGGCGAGGAGGCGTTCGCGAGCGGCTCGACGCTTGGTGTTGGCTTGGAGGTCGACCTGCGCGACCGCCTGGTGTTCGGCGTCGAGAGTCAGGTGCCGTTGGATACGCGTTGGACGATCGCCGACCGTGGCGGGGTCGCTTGGTACGTCCCCGGCACGCTGACTGCGGGATGGCGGCAGCGGTTCGGCAATAGCGCGCTCGCGCCCCGGCTCGATGTGTACGGTGGCGCCGCGTTGATGGCAGAGTGGATGACGGACGGCCCGACGTTGCCCACGGAGCGCCTCTGGGTCGCGCCGGGCTTCGGCGCGCGATTTGAGCTTGCCGGGGTCGGCGTCGGCGCGAGCGTCTGGCCGTCGCAAGGCGCGTGGCCGGTGCGGATCGACGTTCGCGCTCGCCTCCCGGGACGTCGTCCGTTCTGACCCCTGCGACGCGTGGACCGTTCGTGTTACGGGCGTCTGCGGAGCGAGGGACGCTTGCGAGACGTCTGGGTCTGGCTTCAGCGGCGAGCGAGCAGCGTCACGGGCGCGTTGCTCGTGGCTGTTATCGCGTGCGCCTGGCTCGTGGTCGACGCGGGTCGCGTGCCGGTCGAGCGTGTCCAGGCCGGACAGATCGCTCGGCGAACCCTGCGCGCGCCGTGGACCTTCTCGTGGAACGACACACTCGGCGCATCCGAGGCGCGTCGGGACGCTGCTGCCGAGGAACCACCGGTGTTCTTGTGGGACGAGGCGCGTCTGGTCGAGATGGAGGACCGGTTGACGCGCGCGGCGCTGGCTGCGCGCTCGGCCGCGAATCCGGGCGAGGTGTTCGCTCGCGAAGCGGGGATTTCGCTCGATCGGTCGGCGCTCGACGCGCTGGTCGCGGCGTCGTTCTCCGACGTGGTGCTCGGCGCCGCGCTCGGCTGGGTCCGAGAGGCCCTCGGGGACCGTCTGATCCCAGGAGATGCGTCGCAGCCCCCGCACGGCGCGATCGTCGTCGTTCCGCTCGCCGGTGACCGGCAGCCCTTCACGCTCGACGCCGAGGGGCGCATCGCGTCGGTCGACGAGGTGCGTCAACGTGTCCGGCTGCTCGCCGTGCAGGAGCGGACGCGTGGGCCGTGGATCGAGGGGGCGGAGGCGCTCGCCCGCGCGATGGTCGTCCCCAACCTGTTCTTCGACGCAGAGCGCACCGAAGCGGCGCGCGCAGCGGCGTCGGCGGCCGTCTCCTATGAGCCGCGCGTCGTCCAGCGCGGTGAGACGCTGTACCGCGAGGGCGATCGCATCACGCCTTCGCAGGCGTCCGAGGTCGGTGCGCTGATGGAGAGCGCGCGGGGGCGTCGTCCAGGCCTGGCCTGGGTGATCGCCGCTGGGCTGGTCGGCTGGATGTTGACGGGGCTGCACCTCGCGTCGAGGCACCACCTCCGCGACCTGGCCGACCCGCGCGCGGCGTGGAGCACCGCGGGCTTGCTCGTGCTTTCGGTCGCGGTCGGCGAGGGGATGATCGCGCTCTCCGAGGCGGCGGCGCCGTTGGTGCGGCCCGATCTCCCGCCGGACGTTCTGTGGACGTTGATCCCGATCGCGGGCGGTGGGATGGTGGTCCGGACGCTGATGACGGCGACCCGCGCGATGGTGTTCGTCATCGCCGGTGCCGCCCTCGTTGCGCTGATGACGGGCTTTGACGCCCTCGCCGTGACGTACCACCTGCTCACCGGTCTGGTCGCGGTGGGCGCGGTGGAGTGGCTCCGACGTCGGATCGAGGTGCTCCGGGCGGGGCTGATCACGGGTGTCTTCGGCGCGGTCTTGGTCGTCGGGCTGCTCGTGGTCCGCAGTTGGGTCGGCTCGGGGCAGGCGTCCCCGCCAGCGGATGTGCTGCTGATCGCGGGCGGCGTGGCGCTGTTCGGTGGTCTCGCCAGCTCGGTGTTCGTGCTCGTGTTCGTGCCGGTGTTCGAGCTCGCCGGGTTCGTCACCGACTGGCGTCTCCTCGAGCTGGCCAGCTTGACCCATCCGCTGATGCGCCAGCTCATGCTCCGCGCGCCCGGGACGTACCACCACTCGGTGATGGTCGGCACGCTGGGTGAGGCGGCGTGCGAGGCGATCGGGGCGAACGGCACCGAGGTCAAGGTCGCCGCCTACTTCCACGACATCGGCAAGGTCCTCAAGCCGGGATGGTTCATCGAGAACCAGCACGGCCACAACCCTCACGCGCAAGCCACGCCGGAGGCTTCGGCCGCCGTTCTGATCGGGCACGTCGTCGAGGGGGCGCGCATGGCCCGCGAGCACAAGCTTCCCAAGCCGATCATCGACAACATTCTTATGCATCATGGCACGGGGTTGATCGCGTACTTCCACGCGCGCGCCGTCGCCGAGCGTCACGGGCACCCGGTCGATGAGGCGGCGTTCCGCTACCCCGGACCGAAGCCGAACACGCGCGAAGCCGGCGTCTTGATGCTCGCCGACAAGGTCGAGGCGGCCACGCGGACGCTGCGTGACCCGTCGCCTGCTGCCTTCCGCGCGATGGCTCACCACATCATCAACTCGGTGCTCGCCGACGATCAGCTCTCGGACTGCCCGTTGACTTGGAAGGAGATCGCGCGCGTCACCGACGCGTTCGTCAAGGTTCTGGTTGGGTTCCACCACCAGCGGACGGAGTACCCCGAGACGGCGGCGATCAGCCGCGGCCAGTTCGACGACGTCCCCACGCCGGTGGAGCCGCTGGGGACGGTCATTCAGCTCCCTCCGTCGGCGCTGCGGTCGTCGGGACGCTTGTGGACGGACGAGGCGGTGTTGGACGAGGCCACCGACCACGAAGCACCCGATTACGAGGCCGTCCATCACCTGCCTCGGGGCGGGTCGGGCGGATGATCGACCTGTGCATCGACGAGAGCGTACAAGCGTGGCCGGGTGTGGACGAAGCCGCGCTGATCGCCGACGCGACCGCCATCCAGCGGGCAGGCGGAGCCGACGCTTGCCCGTGGAGCCTCCGCCTCGTCGACGACGCGACCATCGCGGAGATCAACGGCACCTGGCGCAGCAAGCCCGAGCCGACCGATGTCCTGAGCTTTCCGATGCTCGAGCCGTTCGCGCCGCTGCTGCCTGCTGAGGAGCTTGGAGACGTCGTGATCAGCATCCCCACGGCGAGCCGACAGGCCGCGGAGGCTGGGCACGCGCTTCGCGACGAGCTGCGGGTTCTCCTCGCCCACGGTCTGGCCCACCTCCTCGGTCACGACCACCACACCCCCGACGAGGCCGCCGCGATGGCAGCCTGCGAGGCGATGTTGCTGGCGCCCTTCGGTCCTACGCCCGCCGGGCTCGTGGTCCGAGCCGGGGTCATCGGTTAGTCCGGCCCACCCTTCGACCCGGTGCCACGATGCTCGACGACCTCAAGCCCCAGCTCGCCTCCATCGGCGAGCGCGTGACTGCGCTGCACGGACACCTCGACATTGCGGCGAAGGTCGCTCGGCTCGAAGACCTCGACCGCCAAGCCGCGCTCCCGGAGTTTTGGACCGACCAGGCGGGCGCGCAGCGCATCCTCAAGGAGAAGGGCGGCGTCGAGCGTGTCGTCCAGGACTGGAAGGCGCTACGGGCCCGCGTAGACGACATTGGGGCGTTGATCGAGTTGGCCGAAGAGCTCGACGACGCCGACGCCGCGGCCGAGGCGACCCACAGCGTCGGAGACCTCGAAAAGCAACTCCGCGCGCTCGAAACCCGCCGCTTGCTCTCCGAGGAGCACGACGCCCTCGGGGCGATCGTCGAGATCAACCCCGGTGAGGGCGGCACCGACGCCGCCGACTGGGCGATGATGCTGATGCGGATGTACACGAGGTGGGCGGAACGCAGCGGCTTCGAGGTCGAGGTCCTCGACGTTCAAGACGGCGAAGAGGCGGGGATCAAGTCGGCTTCGTTCGCCATCCGGGGGGCGTACGCCTACGGTTACCTGCAGGCCGAGATGGGCGTGCATCGGCTCGTGCGGATCTCGCCGTTCGACAAGGATGCTCGGCGTCAGACGGCGTTCGCCGCGGTGTCGGCGTATCCGGAGATCGACGACACGATCCAGATCGACATCAACCCCGCCGACATCGAGATGCAGACGATGCGCTCGGGGGGCGCCGGCGGTCAGCACGTCAACAAGACCGAGTCGGCTGTCCGGTTGATCCACGTGCCAACGGGCGTCGTCGTGAAGTGCTCGGCCGAGCGCAGCCAGCACAAGAACCGCGACAAGGCGATGAAGATGCTCGCCGCGCGGCTCTACCAGCTCGAGATCGAGAAGCGCCTCGCCGCCAAGGACGAGGCCAACGCGAAGAAGATGAAGATCGGCTTCGGTAGTCAGATCCGAAGCTATGTCCTCGCGCCTTACCAGCAGGTGAAGGACCTTCGGACCGACCTGACCACCGCGAACGTGTCGGCGACGCTCGACGGTGACATCGTCGAGTTCATGGAGTCGTGGCTCGCGGCGCGCGCTGAGGGGCGGCTGAACGACGTCTGAGGTCTGGCGCGTCGCATCGGGGAGGCACCGCGCGTGCTTTCACGATAGCCCGACGCCCCCGGAGGTCATCATGCACGAGGTCCTGACCCGTCTCGGTCTTAGCGAGATCAACCCTGGCGCCTGGCTGGGCGGCCCGCTGCCCTGTGACGGTCGCGTCGTCCACAGCGTCAACCCGACAACGGGGGCGTCGCTCGGCGCGGTCCAGCTTGCGTCGAAGGCGACCTACGACGCCATGATCCCTCAGATGGAGGACGCGTTTCGCCGCTGGCGGATGCTGCCGGCCCCCAAGCGCGGCGAGATCGTCCGGGAGATCGGTGAGGCGCTGCGTCAGCACAAGGACGATCTCGGAGCGCTCGTCACGCTCGAGGTCGGCAAGCTCAAGTCGGAGGGGTTGGGTGAGGTGCAGGAGGCCATCGACATGGCGGACTTCGCCGTCGGCCTCTCGCGCCAGCTCCACGGCCTAACGATGCATTCGGAGCGGCCGAACCACCGGATGTACGAGCAGTGGCACCCGCTCGGGCTGGTCGCCGTCATCACCGCCTTCAACTTCCCGCACGCGGTCTGGGCCTGGAACGCGCTCCTCGCGCTCGTCTGCGGAGACGGCGTGCTTTGGAAGCCGTCGCTCAAGGCCCCGCTGACCGCGATCGCCACCCACCGCATCTGCGACGCCGTCATGGAGCGCCACGGTTTTCGCGGCGTCCTCG
>JBEIFN010000093.1:0-7366 GCA_040382435.1 Alphaproteobacteria bacterium | reverse complement strand
GCTCGTCGTCGCCGTGCTGGGCGCGCGTTGGCTGGAGCTGCGGTTGATCGATCCCCTCGGTCGACTCCGCGCGGCGGCCGACGGGTTCGGTGCGGGCCGGGACGACGTGACCGCGGACGAGTCAGGCAACGAAGAGCTCGCCGCTGTGTCGCGCGCCTTCAACCGGATGACTCGCGCCGTTCGCAGCGCGCAGGGGGCTCGGGTTCGTGCGGAGCGTCTTGCGGCGCTCGGTGAGTTGTCGGCGGCGGTGGCGCACGAGCTGATGAACCCGCTCACGGTGATCCTCGGGCATCCCGCGATGCGGGCGGACAACCTTGCCCCGGTTCGCGCCGAGGCCGAGCACGCTCGGCGCGTCGTGCAAGGCCTGCTGGGGTTCGCGCGTCCCGGCGAGGAAGCGCCTGAATCCATTGCCCTTTCGGCGGCGGCACGTGCTGCCGCGGCGAGGGTGACCCCGGAGGCTGACGTCCGCGACGTTGCCATCCGTGTCGTGGAGGAGGGCGCGTTGGTCGCCATGCTCTCGCCCGGTGCCGTGCGGCACGTGCTCGACAACCTGATCCGCAACGCTGTTCAGGCCTCTCCCCCCGGGAGCTTGGTCGAGGTGCGGGTGGGAACCGCCGCCGTGGAGGTCCTCGACCGGGGGCCGGGAATCCCCGTGAACGTCCGTGACCGGCTTTACGAGCCCTTCACTACGGGACGCCCCGACGGCACCGGGCTTGGTCTCGCCGTGTGCCAGCGGGTCGCGCGCGGTACCGGAGGCAGCATCGACCACGAGTCGCGGACCGGTGGCGGCACCATCGCGCGATGGCGACTGGTCGCCGCTGGAAGGGAGTGACGATGGACCGCCTGTTGCTGGTCGAGGACCGTGAGAACTTGAGGGTGATGCTCGCCGCCGCGCTCGCCGAGGTGTTCGTGGTCGACGCGGTCGCGGACGTCGAGTCGGCGCTGCGGCTCATCGACGAAGGCCCCTACGACGTCGTCGTCACCGATGTTCGCCTTCCGGGCGCATCGGGCACCGACCTCCTGGCGGCGGTCCGGGAGCGCGGGGACGCCCCGGAAGTTGTGATGATGACGGCCTATGGTGCCGTTCCCGACGCGGTCGCCGCGCTGCGCGCTGGCGCCTACGATTACCTCGTGAAGCCATTCGAGCCGGACCTCCTGGTGCGCGTGGCGACCCGAGCCGCTGAACGTCATCGCCTGCTTCGAAGGACACGCGAACTCGAACGCGCTGTGACCCGGACGGATGGCGAGTTCGTCGGTGCCTCGGTCGCCCTGGAGAACGTCCGAAGGATGATCGACAAGGTGGCGCGGTCGCCCATTCCCGTCCTGTTGCTCGGCGCCAGCGGGACGGGCAAGGAGGTGGTCGCCCGGGAGATTCATCGGGTCAGCGCTCGCTCTTCGTTCGTCGCGGTGAACTGCGGAGCGATCCCTGAGAACCTCGTCGAATCCGAGCTTTTCGGCGTCAAGCGAGGGGCGTTCACCGGTGCCAACGCCGATCGCCAGGGGCTTGTCGAGAGCGCGAGCGGGGGAACCTTGTTCCTCGACGAGATCGGCGACCTGCCGCTGCCCACCCAAGTCAAGCTGAACCGTGTTTTGGAGGAGCGCGAGTTCCGCAGGGTCGGTGACACCGAGGTGATCCGGGCCGACTTTCGGCTCGTGGCCGCAACCCACGTCGATCTCGAAGCGGCGGTGGCAGCCGGTCGATTTCGACAGGACCTCCTCTTTCGCCTGAAGGTGGTGACGGTGCGCCTGCCGCCCCTTCGGGAGCGACGGGAGGACGTCGCCATGCTCGTGGCGCGGTTCCTTCAGCTCGCAGCCGCACGTCTCGGCACCCGGGCCTGGCGGGTGTCCCCCGAGGCGCTGAGCCTGCTGGAGGCGGCGGATTGGCCTGGCAACGCGCGGGAGCTACGCCACGCCATCGAACACGCGGCCGTGATGGCGGACGCGGACACCATCGACGTCGAGCACCTGCCGGACGAGCTTCGCGCCGCCGCGCCGAAGGCGCGTCAGGGAACGTACCGGGCGGCGTGCGAGCAAGCCGCGGACCTTGCTGGTCGCACGTACCTCGTCGATTTGCTGACGGAGCTAGGCGGGAACGTGACCCGCGCCGCGCTGGAGGCGGGTGTCGAGCGGGAGTCCCTGCACCGCCTCCTTCGAAGGCATCAGATCGACCCCGCGCGATTCCGAAGACCGTGAGCGTCGTGGCGTGGCGGGATTCGTGTGACGGTCACGGTCACGCCAATCGGCCTGAAGTCGGCGTTCAGTCGTAGATCGGGCTTGGCATGGATGCTGCCAAGGTGAGGTCGGCATCCCGTCGCGGTCCCATGGAGGCAACATGCACAGGTACGTCCTCATCCTCGCCCTCGCTGCCTGCGGAGGCACCTCCGCACCTGTCGCCGGGGCGCCAAAGGCCGCGGACGCGACCCACGAGGTGAGCGCAGGCCCCCCGGTGGCCGCAGGCCACGCCGACCACCAAGCCGCGACGCCTCCGCCCGATGGACACGGCGACCACGGCGCGGCCGACCCACACGCAGGGCATCACATGGGCGCGATGGAGGCGACGCGGGAGCGGCTCCGTTCAACGCTCGGAGCTTCCTACGACGCTCCAGTCGCTGGTCTCGACAGCGCGGACATCGAGCGTGGTGGCGCCCTCTTCGCGACGCACTGTGCGTCGTGTCACGGGGCTGGCGGGAAGGGGGACGGGCCGGCATCCTCAGGCCTCGTGCCTCCCCCGGCGAACTTCACGGACGCCCTTCACGCCCGCTTCTACTCCGACGCAGGCCGCGTCGAGATCATCCGTGAGGGATCGCCGGGAACCGCGATGGCCCCCTTCAAGTCCGTGCTCTCCGCGCAGGGCGTTCTGGATGTCTATGCCTATGTCCGCTCGCTGCGGGGGGACTGACGTGACCGAACATCGGGAAGAGGTCGGACGCTCGTTCTGGGAGCGCAACGCTGGCCGCTACGACCAGTCCATGGCCCTGTTCGGCGGCCCCGTACCCCGCATGGCCGAACTGGTCGCTGAAACCGTCCGCGGGTCAGCGCGCGCGCTCGAACTCGCGTCGGGAACCGGACTTGTCACGGAGGCGATCGCGCCCGTGGTGGCCTCGCTGCTCGCCACCGACTACGCCGAGTCCATGGTCCGAGCCACCCGAGCGCGGGTGAGCCACATGGCGAACGTTCGGTGCGAAGCCCGCAACGTCTACGCCCTCGGTGAAAGGGCCGGGAGCTTCGACGCGGTGATCGCGGCGAACGTCCTACACCTTCTTCCAGACCTCGCGGGGGGTCTCGCAGCGATGCGCGAGGTGCTCACGAGCGACGGCAAGCTGGTAGTGCCCACCTACTGCCATGGGCAGGACCTACGCGCGCGGGTCGTCTCGGGCGCGCTCTCGGTCGTGTCCTTCCCCGTAGCGCGCCGGTTCGAGATGAGCGGTCTTCTTGCGGCCGTGGTCGAAGCGGGGTTCGTGGTGGAGCGATCGGAGCTGCTTCGCGGGGTGCTTCCAATCGGCTTCGTGGTAGCGACGAAGGGACGTGATGCACGATGACGCCCTTCGCGCAGGAGTCCGCATGACACCGATGACACCTCCTTCAGTCGGGCGCCGACGCCTGGCGCCCTCCGGGAAGTTTGTGCGCCTATGCGCTGCGGCGGTCGCGGCCACCCTGCTCGGCGGCTCGGTGGCCCTAGCGGGAGACCTGACGCGGGCCGACGTCGTCCGCCTTGCGCTCGTCGAACACCCCGCCGCGACGGCCAGCGGGTTGCGCGCCGACGCCGCCCGGTCGGCCGTGGACGGCGAGGGGTCTTGGTCACCGCTGATGCTCGACGTGGGGGTCGCACCGGGAATGATCGCGATGGGTAGGCCCGGCGTGCAGGTCTCAGCGGGCTGGACGCTCCCGCTGTGGGGAATGCGAGGTCTGGCTCGTTCGGCCGCGGGAAGCCGAGCCGACATGGCGGACGCCGCCGAGCGGATGACGAGGGCGGAGCTCGCCGCGTGGGCGTCGATCGCGGTGGACGATTGGCTACTCGCCACCGAACGATTGGACGTGTTGGCGCACCACAAGGTCACCATGGAGGCCGTCCGGGATGTGATCGCCCGCCGCGTCGGCGCGGGAATCGCACCTCCTGGCGCGGAGGCCATGGCCCGCATGGCCGTGCTCGACATCGAGGAGCAGCGGCTGATCGCGCTTCGGGATCTCTCCGCAGCAGAGGCGGCGCTCGAAGCTATCTCGGGGGTATCCGCGGCGGACCTCTCTTCGGAGATCCCGCCATTAGCGTACCACGAAGCTTCCGAACGGAGCAGCCCGGCGGTGCAGATGGCCACGGCGGAGCTCGCCATGTGGTCCGACATGGCCGAGATGGCTCGCCGGGACGGTCGGCCCATGATCGCGCCCATGGTGTCGCTCAACACGATGTGGCCGGACCCGATGGAGTGGGGGATGGTCGGTGTCGAGGTCGGTGTACCGCTCGACACGCGAGCGCTCCGTTCGCGCCGCGAGTCCGCCACGCAACAGCAGTTGGCCGCGGAGGCCGATGTGGAAGCGACGCGACGTGACGTTGCTCGCGACCGCGCCGAGGCGGTCGCGATGCTCCGCATGGCAGACGCGATGGAGACGCTGATGCGAACCGAAGGTGAGCCGCTCGCGGTCGAGCGGGCGCGGCTGGCCCGATCCGCGTGGGAGGGAGACCAAGCGCCCGTCAGCGAGTGGCTCGATGCCGAGCGTGAGGTGTTGGACGCGCGCTGGCGCATCGCCGAGGCACGGGCGGAGCGCAGCCGCGCGATTGCGATGATCGCCATGATTGATGGGCAGCCGGTCGGTTTGCCCTCGGAGGCCCCATGACACGCCCTTCTCGCTTCTTCGTCTGGGTCCTCTGGTCTGCGATCGCGGCTTGCGGGCAGGGCGAGTCGCCGAAGCCGGCTGAGCATCAGCACGGCGCGAACACGAACGAAGCAGCGTCCGCAGTCGAGTACTACACCTGCCCGATGCATCCCAGCGTCAAGTCCGAGACGCCGGGTCGCTGTCCCATTTGCGGCATGGACCTCGTACCGGTGGTCCCAGACGCCACGGGGTCGGTGTCCATCGATCAGACCCGTCGCGACGCGTGGGGGATCCGCACGGTTGAAGCAGAGAGCCGGCCGCTGATCCGCGAGGTCCGACTTGCTGGGCCGGTGGGATGGGACCTGCGGCGGCAGCGCGACGTCGTGGTCAAGGCTAGGGGGACGGTGACGGACCTCCGCGTGTCGGTCGGAACGCCGGTTCGTGCTGGCGATTCGCTGTTCGGGCTGCGGAGTCCGGAGCTGTTCGCCGCCCAAAACGACTACCTCGGGATCCCACCTGACGGCCGCGCGAGCGCCGCCGCGCGGCTGCTGTCGCTGGGACTTACGCAGGGCCAAATCGACGGGATCGCCGCGACCGGCACGGCACTGGCCGCAGTACCGATCCTCGCCCCGGCGGCCGGCGTGGTGACGGACGTCACGGTCGTGAACGGGAGCCCGCTGGAGGGTTGGACAGCACCAGTCCGCATCGCGGACGCTGACCGGGTGTGGGTCGAAGCGTCGAGCGCCGAGTCCGAAGCCGCCCTGGTGGGGCCCGGCGCGGAAGCCACGGTCACGGTCGATGCGCTGCCGGGGCGAACCTTCCATGGCGTGGTGACCCCTACTCCGTCCCTGGACGCCGCGGTCCAACGCTTTCGCGTGGAGATCCGCAACGCGGACGGCGTGCTCCGGCCGGGTCTCGTAGCAGTGGCGGAGGTAATCGTCGAGACGCCCGCTACGGTAGTCGTCCCTTCTGACGCTGTCATCTATGCCGGGTATCGGCGAGTGGTGTTCGTGGATGTGGGCGACGGAAAGTTGGAACGCCGCGAGGTCACCATCGCGGCTCGTGACGGCGAGGAGATCAGCCTACAATCGGGCGTCGCACCAGGCGAGTTGGTCGTTCGAGATGGAAACTTCCTCGTCGCCGCAGACAGCCGCCTCCGGACGCCAGCGGCCTGGACCGCGACCTCGCCCGAGGCGTCGCAATGATCGCGCACGTCATCACGTGGTCCGCGCGCAATCGCGGGACCGTCTTCATCCTGGCCGCGGTCCTCGCCCTGTGGGGTGCGTGGTCGGCACGGCAAGCGCCACTTGACGCCATTCCCGACTTGTCCGATACGCAAGTCATCGTGTTCACCGAGTGGATGGGCCGCAGCCCCGACCTCGTCGAAGATCAGGTGACCTGGCCCCTTTCGAGCGCGCTGCTGTCGACCCCGCAGGTCAAGGCGGTGCGGGGGCAGTCGATGTTCGGCATGAGCTTCGTGTACGTCCTGTTCGAAGACGGAACCGTGCCCGAGGACGCCCGACTCGGGGTCACCGAGATCCTGACGCGCGTCGGACCGAGGCTACCCGCGGGTGCGCGGCCAACGCTGGGCCCCGACGCCACCGGCGTCGGCTGGGTCTACCAATACGCGGTGGTCGATGACTCGCACGCGTTGAGTCCCGCCGAACTTCGCCAGCTACAGGAGACGGTCATCAAGCCCGCCTTGCAGTCGACGCCCGGAGTGGCCGAGATCGCGACGGTCGGGGGTCACGTCGAACAGATCGAGGTGTCCGTCGATCCGGCGCGGCTGCTCGCCCACGGCGCGACCTTCGAACAGGTGTCCGCGGCTGTGGTGCGCGCCAATGTGCCAGCCGGAGGCGGGTCGATTGAGGTGGCGGGCCACGAGCTGATGATCCGATCGCGCGCCGAGGCGCGGTCCCTCGATGACCTGATGGACGCGCCCATTCCAGGCGCACGAGGCGCCCCCGCGTCCGTCGCGCCGCGTAGCGTGACCGGCTCGGCCGCGGCTGCCTCGACGACAGACGCCATGGGGGCGATGGGGTCCACCTCGTCGAACGTCGGCGTCTCTACGTCGGGCACCGCGACCGCGGGAGGCGCCACGCACGTGGTCCGCGTTCGGGACGTGGCGGACGTCCAGCGTGCCCCCGCACCCCGGCGAGGTGTCGCCGATTTCGACGGTCTCGGCGAGACCACGGGTGGCATCGTCGTCGCGCGCCAAGGAGGCAATGCGCTGGACGTCATCACCGGCGTCAAGGAGCGGCTGGAGGGGGTGCAGAACGCGTTGCCCCCTGGGGTGCGCGTCGTGCCAGTGTACGACCGCTCGACGCTCATCCGGGGCGCGGTCGGCACGCTGGCCGAGACCCTCGTGGAGGAGTTGATCGTCGTCAGCCTGATCATCATGCTGTTCCTGGGCCACGTCCGGACCGCGCTCGTGCCCGTCCTCGTGTTGCCAATCGCCGTGCTCGCGGCGTTCATCCCGATGGCGGCGCAGGGCATCACCGTCAACATCATGTCGCTCGCTGGGATCGCGGTCGCCGTCGGCGCGATGGTCGACTCG
>JBEIFN010000092.1:0-7511 GCA_040382435.1 Alphaproteobacteria bacterium | reverse complement strand
GCATCCGTGCGGCCTACGGGCGCGCCGGCGCCCCCGTGATGCGCCGGCGGGAGTCCACGCTCGACCGGGGCGGTGACGCCGCAGCGCGCGATCTGGCGCGTGTCCAGCTAGACGAAGCCGGGGAGGTCCTGGCCGCTCCGGCTCGGCGTCGTCGCTACGACGCGATGCTCGCCGTCGCGGGTGACGGGTTGCGGGGCGTGTCGGCGGATGGCCTGTGGAAGCGCGTCGCGGGCGCGATGATCCATCCGGCGGTCGCCGCCGCGGCCCGGTTGGTCGACGCGACCACCACGCTCGGTGTCGGTCCGCTCCCGGAGCCGCCGATGCCGACGGCGTTTGGCGGCGCAACCAACGTCTGGGACGAAGGGCAGTCACGCGTCCCGGGGCCGCTCCGCGAGGCGTACGCCGGACGCCGCGTCGCACGCGAGCCCGACGCCTCGGCCTCCGTGCCTCCGGCCGACGTCGTCGTGACCGACCCGGAGCTTGCGACGTCGGTGTCGCAGCCCGACGCGCTCTCGCCCTACGTCGCCGACCTCCCCAGCGTGGTGGACGTCGCGCCCGCAGGGGCACCTACGCTGCCGGGGCCGTCGAGCTACCCGGGGTTCGTCGCGGCACCCCGACCGCGGGCCAACGCGGAGCCGGCGCCCGACGCGCTGCCTTCGGATCCCGAGCGTTGGATGGCCCGGCATGGGCCGAGCGGTGCGCTGCTCCGCACGGCGCGTGAAGCCAAGCGCCTGTCGATCAGCCAACTCTCCGAGGCGACCCGCATCAGCGCGCGCTTCGTCGAGGCCCTCGAGAACGAGGACTACGCGGCCCTGCCGTCTACCGCTGTGTTCGTCCGCGGCTATGTTCGCGAGATTGCTCGGCGTCTCGACCTCGACGTCGAGAAGGTCACCGTCGGCTACATGCGGCGGTTCAGCGGCGACGGGTGATGGCCGGTGGTCCTGACGACGACGGGGAGCTGGACGTCGACGTGCCAGAAGAGGTCGTGGGGGACGAGACGCATCCGGTGATCGACGTCGTCGTCTCGATGTCGGCGCGCCTTGACCGCGCGTTGGCCGACACGCTGCCGGGGTGGACGCGCGCGCGGGTCGCGGAACGCATCGAGGCGGGGGCGGTGTCGGTGTCGGGGGTGGTGGTCTGCAAGGCGGCGACGCGTGTGCAAGCCGGCGCGCGCGTGTCGATGCGGCTCCCGGCGCCGGCGCCGACGTCGCTGGTGCCCGAGGCGATGCCGCTGTCGATCGTATACGTTGACGCGCACCTCGCCGTGATCGACAAGCCGGCTGGTCTGGTCGTGCATCCCGGCGCGGGTCACCCTACAGGGACTTTGGTCCACGGTCTCCTGCACGCCCTCGGTGCGCTCTCGCCCGGGAGCGCACCGGAGCGACCTGGGATCGTGCACCGCCTCGATCGCGGCACCTCGGGCTTAATGGTGGTCGCTCGGACGCCCGAGGCGCACGCGTCCCTCGCGGCGCAGTTCGCCGCGCATTCCGCGCGCCGTCGCTACCTCGCGGTTGTCGTCGGGGAACCTGCGACCTCCGAAGGGACGATCTTGTCGCATCTGGGGCGGCATCCCGTCGACCGACAGCGCTTCGCTTCCGTGGACCCGTCGATCGGGCGCCGTGCCGTGACCCATTGGGAGCGCTTGGCGACCGCACGGGGTCTGAGTCTCGTCCGTTGCGTGCTGGAGACGGGACGCACCCATCAGATCCGTGTCCATCTGACCGAGGCAGGCTGGCCGTTGGTCGGTGATCCGAACTACCGCGGACGCCGGCCCCCAGAGGGGGTTCTACCTATACTTCCGCCCGATCGTCCGATGCTCCACGCCTGGCGGCTCGCCTTCGAACACCCTGCCTCTGGCGAACGCCTGACCTGGGAGACTGCGCCGCCCGACGACTTTGTCAGGGTGCTTCAGTGGGCGGGCCTTCCGGTGCCGCCGGCCTTCTCTGGACTTCGTCGCAGGCAGGCTCCGAATCGGTGACCTCGTCCGCATCGACCGCTTCGTCGAGGGTTGCCAACGCAAGTAGGCAGGCATCGATGCCGTCTGGGCAGGGCTGGCACGGCTCTCCGAACTGCTCCGTGACCTCGCAGAGTGACACGCCGGGGAGGAGACCGCCCAGCATCCGGGTGTCGAGTAACGCGGACAAGCCAAACGCGCGCAGGTCGAGGTCTTCGTCGAAGGTTCCGAGCATCATCGCCTGAATGAGCAGCAGGTCGCCGGAGCGGACCTCGGCGGGGCCGACCGCGAAGGACGGGTTGGTGGCCCAGTCGACGCGACCGACGTCGGCCGCCGCGTAGCACGTGCCGTCGACCACCCCCTGGACCCACAGGTGCTGCCCATCGGTACCTGGCTCGAAGCGCAAGTCGACGGACCATTCCGGCAGGAGAGGGAGGAAGACCGACGCGATCGCCGGCGCACCCCACGCGAGGTGGCTGGCCTCGATCTCCCAGTGCAGGCCTCCGAGATCGCTGGGAGCGATGACGCCGCCGAGCGTTGAGAACCGACCCTCGGTGCGCTCGCCGCAGGCGTCGAAGCGCCAACGCACCTCGGCGTCGGCGGGCCACGAAGGTGTGGGATCGAAGCGGACCGTGTGTGCGATCCCGTCGACGGTGACGCGACCTTCGACGTCCTCGACCTCCAGCGTCCATCCATCGGCGGGCAATGGACCGTCGAGCCCGATCAGGATTGGCTCGTTGGGCGCGACTTGACCGGCGTCAGCATGGGGGGACATCGTCGTGACGCGCACGCTGCAAGCGGGCTCGACGGCAGCGCCGTCGGCGGACGTGTCGTCGACGTCCGACGTGTCAGCGGAGCCGGGGGCGTCGTCGCTCGACGGCTGCGTCGAACAGGCGAACAGCGCAAACAGGAAGAAGAAACGCATGAGGCAGTCTACACGCCACCGCGTCGGATCGCGACGGGGGCAAAGAAAAAGGCCGACCCGAAGGCCGGCCTCCACCCGCGAGGGTGACGGGGCCCCGAGGGGCCCTCGTGGAATCAGTTGGCGGCGCAGGCCGGGTTGGCGGCGACGTCGGCGTCGGTGATCGGGGCGAGGGTGACGCCCGGGACCTGCGGCGCGACGAGGCTGTCGACCTTGAGCTTGATGCAGGTGTTGCTGCCGTTGCCGCAGTCGACGCAAGAGACGCCGAAGCCCGCGAGGAGGCCGCAGACTGCGGCGGGGTCGTCGTCGCCGAGGTCGAGCAGGGCGCCGAGGCCGGAGGTGTCGGCGAACGCGTCGAGGGTGATGCCCTCAAGCGAGGTCGCACCCGGAGCGAAGGCGCCGGAGAGGTCGAGCTGGGCGATGTCGAGGCTGAAGCCCTGCACCGAGATCGAGACGTTGTTGCCCGAGATCGAGAAGAAGGGGTTGGCCGAGTAGTCAGCGGCAACCGGGAAGTCGATCGACGGCGTGCAGACGTCCTGCTCGAGGCCCGACCCGTTGTCGACGCCGAGGGCGCCGGTCATCGGGATGCTGGAGCCGTCGATGGCGCCCGGGGAGACGAGAATGTAGACGCCGGCGTCGGCGATGAGCGGGCCGACGAGGTCGCCGACACCGGGGGGCTCGGTGATGCGGCCCGACCCGAGGTCGATGTTGTAGGTGTTGCCCTCGAACGAGGCGGCGTCAACCGCAGCGCCGGTGGCGCTGGTGGTGAACGCGATGGTCGCCGTCTTGTCGCAGGAGTAGGCCGCGGTCAGGGCGTACTCGGTGGACGGGGCGAGGTCGGCGGACGGGGTGAAGGTCGCCGTCTTGCCGTCCTCCGAGAAGGCAACGGCACCCGCGACGTCGGCGCCAGCGGCGTCGGCGAGCGTGATGGTCGCGGTCGTGGACTCGTCCTGCGCGAAGTAGATCTCGATCGGGGTGCGGTAGAAGACGCCGGTGGCGCCGTCTTCCGGGAAGAACTCCTTGATCGAGGAGGTGCAGGTCGGGGTGGTGTCGCCGCCGGTGTCGGCCGTGTCGGTCGACGTGTCCTTGTCGCCGCCACAGGCAGCGAGGAGAAGCGAAGCAGCAATGAGGTGGTTGAGGCGGAGCGCCATGCGAATCCTCCATGCATCCAAGTGCGGATGTCGCGCGCAGTTTAGCGTCGAAGGGGCGTCGCTGTCAACGTTCCGCGAAGGGGAATTCGTGACGACAGGGTGTCGGGCGCCGACGGCCGCTCGCCGGGGCCGCGCGAGGCGGGTGTGCGGGCGACGGGAGCCAACGCACAGGACGCAGTCACATCCCAGAGATTCGGTACGGTCGGACGAACGTCACGTCGTCGGGAGGGGTCCCCAACGGCTCGCGTTGGGCGCGCGCGATCCGAGAGAGCCAGGAGCTCTCGGGGTAGGAGGCGCGTAGTTTGTCGGCCGCTGCGCCGCTGTCGAGCGCGCGGCCGGTGTTCCAAGCGGCGATTGCCAACGCGCCGAGGGCTTCCTCGACATGGCGCGAGTCGGGGTAGCGGTCGATCAAGCTGCGCGCGCGACGGTCGACCGCTGTCCAAGCGCTGCGCTTTTCGTAGAAGCGCATGACCCACAACTCTTTGGCGGCGAGGCGGTCGATCGCCTTCTGGCGCAGGTCGGTGACCTCGTCGACCCACTCCGAGCCCGGGAACCGTCGTTCGAAGTTTGCCCACTGCATGTACGCCGCGCGCGTGGTGCCTTGGTCGCGCCCGGCGATGCGGGGGGCCCGCTTCCAGTGGCAGAGGCCGATGCGGTACGTGACGTAGTCCATGTCGGGGTGGCGCGGGTGGTAGGACGCGAACTCTTCGTACGCAAAGCGTGCCTCTTCGTACTCGCCTTGCTGAAAGTGCATGTCGCCGACGCCCAAGCGCGCTCGTACCGAGAGGGGGTCGTCTCGGTGGAAGTTTCGCAGCTCCTGGAAGTCGATCTCGGCCTTGTCGTACAACCCACGCTTGAGCATCTTCATCGCGTGGTCGTAGATCTCTTGAGGCGTACGGCCGGAAGCGACGCTGCCTGGCTGCGCGGGGCGTTGCGGCGCAGCCAGCGCCGCCGTGGGGGCGGTGAGGGCCGCGACGAAGGCGAGCCCCGCGACGAACCTTCCAGCAGAGCGCAAGGAGGCCGCAACGGCATTCTCGGGCGTGCGAGCGCGCGGCGGCATGGGTGGGCTCCAAGAGGACGGGGATGCGGTATCGGAACGACCCGCGGGCGGCAAGCTCTTGCCGCAGCGAGGGGCTGTGCGTACGGTCGCGCGACGGAGGACGCCATGTCCGAGGCTCAAGAGCGTGACATCCCGATCTCGTTCCATGCGTTTTTGATCTCGCTGGCGCAGTCGGCCTTGGTCAACCTGGGCGAGATCGCCGACCCGGCCACGGGGCGTGCGGAGCGCAACGTCGGACTTGCCAAGCAGACGGTCGGCTTGTTGCACGTGTTGGCCGACAAGACGAAGGGCAACCTCGACGCGGAGGAGCAGAAGCTCCTCGACTCCCTGCTCGTCGATCTGGACCGCCGCGTCGCGTCCTGACGCGCCCGGGTGCTTCGCCCGAAGAGGGCGCGGCGGAAGCGAACGACGTCCGCGAACGCGGCGGTCGGCTCAGGCTTCGAGCTGGGCTGTGACCGCGGAGCGGCCGGCATCGAGTGCTGCTTGAAGGCCATCTGGCTGCTCGCCACCAGCCTGCGCCATGTCGGGGCGACCGCCGCCGCGTCCGCCGACGTGTGGGGCCATCGCTTCGATGACCTTGCCGCAGTGCACCCTGCCGGCGAGGTCACGCGTCGCGGCGGCGAGGAGGAGCGCCTTGCCGGAGCGCGAGGACGCGAGGATCACGACGCCGGAACCCAGCTCGTCGCGCAGCGTATCGGCAGCACCGCGCAGATCGGCGGCGTCGGTGGCTTGGATGAGCACCTTGATGCCGCCGATCATCGCGGCGGATCCGACGGCTTGCGCCGCCTCGGCCGCGCGGACCTTGGCTTCGGCGGCTTCGGCGCGGCGCTCGGCGTCGCGCAGGTCGGACTTGAGGCGCGACACCGCTTCGGCGACGCGCGACGCATCGGTCTTGAGCGCGGCGGCGGCATACAGCAGCGCCGTCTCGCGTTCGCGCATCCAAGCGAGCGCGCCGTGTCCGGTTTGGGCCTCGATGCGTCGGATCCCTGCGGCGACCCCACCTTCGGACTGGATGCGGAACACGCCGATGTCGCCCGTGCGCGACACATGGGTGCCGCCGCAAAGCTCGAGGCTGAAGCCCGGGACCTCGACGACCCGAACCTCGGCGTCGTACTTTTCGCCGAACAGCGCCATCGCGCCGGATGCCTGCGCCTCTTCGAGCGACTGGATCGACGTTTGCACCGGCGTGTTGCGCAGGATCTCGGCTTGAACCATCGACTCGATGTTCGCGAGCTCCTCGGCGGTGACGGCCTTGTGGTGCGCGAAGTCGAAGCGGAGGCGGTCGGCGGCGACGAGCGAACCCTTCTGGCTCACGTGCTCCCCGAGCACGTTGCGCAGGGCGGCGTGGAGGAGGTGGGTGCCGGTGTGGTTTCGACGGGTGGCATCGCGGCGACGACCGTCGACGACCGCACGGAGGAGGTCGCCGTCGCCGATCGAGCCGGAGGTCAGCTCCACCTTGTGGAGGTGCAGGCCGGAGGCCTTGGAGACATCGGTGACGCGCGCCTCACCGCCTTCGGCAGACAGGGTGCCGGCGTCGCCGGCCTGGCCGCCCGACTCGCCATAGAACGGCGTGCGGTCGAGGAGCAGGATGCCGCGTTGACCCGCTTGCAGTCGGTCGGTGCGCACGAGGGAGACAGCCCCCTCGGCGTCGACGTCCTCAGCGATTGTGGCGACCACGGTGCCTGCGCCTTCGTGCGCGGTGTAGCCGATGAACGAGGTGGGGCCGGTTGCGTCGGCGAGCTCATGCCACAAGCCGGCGATCGCCTGCTCGCCCGAGCCCTTCCAGGCCGCGCGGCCGCGGGCCTTCTGCGCGCCGAGCGCAGCGTCGTAGCCGGGGGCGTCGACGCCCACCCCGCGCTCTGCGGCGATCATCTCGGTGAGGTCGAGGGGGAAGCCGTAGGTGTCGGACAGGACGAAGGCGAGGTCTCCGGGGAGGGTGCCTCCGCGACCGACCCGAACGATCTGCTCGTCGAGCAGCTTCATCCCACGATCGATCGTCCGGCGGAACCGCTCTTCCTCGGACTGGACGACCTCGCGGACGAACGTGCGGCGGTCGAGCAGCTCGGGGTAGGCGGCGCCGAAGTTCTCGGCCACCGTCTCGGTGAGGTTGTGGAAGAACGGCTTGTCGAGGCCGATCTTGACGCCAAAGCGGATCGCGCGGCGCATGATGCGTCGCAGGACGTAGCCGCGGCCCTCGTTGGAGGGCATCACCCCGTCGGCGACGAGGAACGCCGTGGCCCGTGCATGGTCGGCCATCACGCGCAGGGCGGTGTCGACATCGGCGTCTTTGCCGTAGGCTTGGCCCGCCTGCTGGCAGGCCGAGGCGATGATCGGCTGAAACAGGTCGGTGTCGTAGTTGGAGTAGACGCCCTGGCGAACGGCTGCGAGGCGTTCGAGGCCCATACCGGTGTCGATCGACGGGCG
>JBEIFN010000091.1:0-7520 GCA_040382435.1 Alphaproteobacteria bacterium | reverse complement strand
TGCTGTTCGGTCGGCTCGCCTACGTGGGTTCGGCCGAGGGCGACGGCCTGTACGCGTTGGAGCGCACCTCCGGTCGCGTCGTCCAGCACTTCGCCGCGACGACCAGCGTCGAGACGGAGCCGCACGTCGACGCCCAGCGGATCGTGTTCGGCGACACTGGCGGCCATGTCTGGGCGTACGCGCACGACGGCACGTTGCTCTGGTCCCGTGACGTCGGCGCGCCGATCCTGAGCAAACCCTGGGTGGACGACGGGGTCGTCGCCGTCGCGACGGTCGGCGACGTCATCGCCGCCTACAACGCCGGCTCGGGCGATCTGCTCTGGCGGCACACCCACAAGGCGGGGCTGTTCCGCAAGGCCTCGCTCGCGCTGTACGTCTCGTCGCCGGTGGTCCGGATGGGCGACCTGCTCCTCGGTGGCTTCTCCGACGGACGCTTGGTGGCGTTCGACCGGGCGACCGGAGAGGTCCGCTGGCAACTGGCGATCGGTGAGGGCGATTACCCCGACGTGGTCGCACCGCCCGACGTCGGCGCGGCACCGGTGCTCGTGACGTCCGGCTACTTCGAGCCCACCGTGGCGTACGACACCGAGGCGCGCAAGCTCCTTTGGACGTCGGATCATGGCTCGGCCGCCGCCGTCGCGCGCATCACCGATGCCGCGGGGCGCGGCCGGGTCATCCAGCCCGGAACCGACGGCGTTCTGCGCGCGCTCGACGCGCTCTCGGGCGAGCTGGTGTGGTCGTGGAGCTCCGACAGCGAGGGGGCGCTCACGGAGCCTGTCCCAACCCCCGCGGGCCTGTTGGTTGGCTCCCAGGCCGGCACGTTGTGGCTGATCGATCCCGAAGTCGGTGCGCCCACTTGGATGTTTGACCCGGGCTACGTCGTCGAGGGGCTCGCCGCTGCGCCCGCCGTCGAGGGGCGTCAGGTCGTGTTCGCGACGAACGGCGGGAACCTCTACAGCCTCGTGACGCCGCTGGCAGCGAACGACGATCTCCGCGCCGGGTGGCCGTCGGGGAGGCTTTCGTCACACGCCGAGGCGCCGCGGACGTACCGCGCCGCCAAGGCCGTCACGGCGCGCGAACCGCGCGAGAAGCGTGTCCCTGTGTCCAACGTGCCGCTCGACAAGCCGGCCGAGGACGCGCCGCTCGTGCCCGAGGACATCGAACGCCCGCGCTGAGGTCGTCCGCACAGCGCGAGCGTGGGCGCGTTCGCCGGCAGGAGGCCTACGAGAGCGGGGTCGTTGCCGTACGCTCACTTTACATAATATACATTATCGGACAAATTGAACCATCGACGTCGCCACGTCGCGCTCCCCGTTACGACCGCCTCACGGGCCGCTGCGACCGCCTTGCCAACGCTGGAAGATCGCGCGCGTCGCACCACGCAGTCGCGTATGCCGCTCCCGGGTCATGAACGCCTGCGCCTGCGCCGAGACGCCCTCCTGGGCCACACGACGGGTCGCCTCCTCGTAATCGTCGACCTCACGCTCCAGGCTGCCTGGGATGTCGGTCGCGGCTTGGAGCGTGATCGCCGGGCGCACGAACACGGGCACCTCGGAGGACGCGCCGTTGCGCCAGACGATGTCGAGCGACGCACGGACCTGCGGTGCGACGCCCGGCGCCACGGCGGCGAAGCGCTGGCTGCTCGTGGCATCACCGAAGGCCTGCAGGTCGACCTCGATCGGCGCGACCGTCGTGAGCTGCCAGCGGTCGTCGATCGTGCGAGCCACCCGCACGGGCCCCGCCAGCTCCTGCATCCTCGAGCCGAGCTGCACGCCGACGACCGCGGTGGCGTCGGCCGCGGTGCCGTTTGCGTCGAGACGGAGCGCGAGCGCGGAGATCGTCTTGAGTTCGACCAACAAGAACTGCGGCTCCCCTGCGGCGTCGGCGAGCCAGGCCGTCGCCGCCATCCCGGCACGCTCGTCCGACGCTTGCAGACCGCGTACAGCGAACCGCACGAACCCCGTTGGGTACGCAAAGGTCGGCAGGTCGCCGACACGCAGCCCGCCATCCGCGACCGGCACGATCGCCTGCTGCGGGGTCGCGCCGTCGTTCCATTCGAGTGTGAGCGCGCCCTCATCGGGGATCAGCACGCCCGGCACGATCTCTGCGGCGTCCTCGGCGGGCACGGCCTCGTTCGGCGCGCCGGGCTCACGACGGTAGCCCTCGTTGGGGTCGTCCTCGGTGCCCGCTGACGGCCGCGATCGGCACGCCGACAGGCCGGCGACGACGATGGCGATGCCCGCCGCGCGACGCGACAGCTGCGGGATCCTGGAACGCATCGCGGCAGGCATCGCGGGCACCACCCCTGGCGCGCTATAACCGGCGCCGCGATGGAGACGCCCATGATGCCCGACGCCGAACGCCACAACCGCGTCCTCGAAGCGGAGGCGCCCGCTTTGTTCGCGTCCCTCAGCCCTCTGGGGCGTCGCATCGCGTTCCCGCGCGGGATTCCCTTCCAGGCGGATCAGGCGCGACAGACCCGTTACAACGCCACCATCGGTCAGGTGACCGACGGCCGTGGAAGTCCCCTGCCGCTTCCGTCGATGGACGCCTGGCTCGGCGATCTCGACCGCAAGGTGTCGCTGCTGTACAGCCCGCAACCCGGGCACGCCGAGATTCGGCGGCTGTGGTTCGACTGGCAGCTCGCGCAAGCTGGCCGCGCCACGTTTGCGCATGCGGGGCTCCCAGTGGCCACGCACGGCCTCACGCACGGGCTCGCCGTCATCGCGGACTTGTTCACGTCGCCTGAGACGACCGTGCTTCTGCCCAATCCTTCATGGGAGAACTACGATCTGGTGTTCACGGGCTGGTCGGGCGCGAAGCTCGCCACTTGGGACTTCTACGATGCGGACGGGGCGTTCGCGCCGCAGAACCTCGCGGAGGCGTTGCAGCGCATCGAAGGGCGCTTGGTCGCCGTCCTCAACTTCCCGGCGAACCCGACCGGCTACAGCCCGACCCCGGCCGAGGCGCGTCAGGTGATCGAGGGGGTGCTCGCGGCACGGCGCGGCCCCACGGTGGTCGTCGTCGACGACGCCTATCAGGGCGTCGTGCACGTCCCCGGCGTCGTCCGCCACAGCCTGTTCTGGGACCTTGCCGAGCGCGCGGATCCTGCGACGCACGTTGTCCTCAAGGTGGACGGTGCCACCAAGGAACTGCTGTTCTTCCCTTCCCGACTCGGGTTTCTCACCGCGAGCGTCACCGGTGCTGCGGAGGCCTCGTTCTTCGACAAGGTGAACGCCGCGATCCGCGGGACGGTCGGCTCGCCGCCAGGCCCCTCTCAGGCGTTGATGCTGCCCCTGCTTCGTGACGCCGACGCGACGCGGCGGGAGGTCGCAGCCCAGCTCGCGCCGATCACCGGCCGCTTCGAGGCGTTGCGGGATGCGCTCGCGGCGACGCCTGACTCGCTGTGGCGGCCTTTTGCGTTCAACAGCGCCTACTTCGCGATGATCGGGATGCCGGACGGCGTGGACTGCGAGGCCGTGCGGCGCGCGCTCCTCGCCGATGACGTCGGAACCATCGCGCTCCCCGAGGCCAACGCGCTGCGCATCGCGTACTGTTCGATGGCCGCCGAGGACATCCCCGAGCTGGTGGCGCGCATCGACCGCGCGCTCCGCGATTTCGCACGGTGACGCTCGCCGGGGACGGCATCAGCCGATGATCTCGATGACGGTCCGGAGGTCGTCCGCGTAGGCCACGAGGCGCCCGGGCGGGACGCGGATCGCCTGCCCCGACCAAGCGCCGTGGACCTCGGTGCAGTTTGGGTTGTGGGCGCAGACGAGCCACATCCCCGTCTCGGACGCCAGCGCCTCCCGGATGAGATGCTGGAAGCCGTCAAAGTTGGCCCGGTACAGCGCGTCGGAGAACGTCGCGTCGAGTTTGTGTCCCAAGCCTGCCTCCACTGCCTCCAGCGTCTGTCGCGTCCGCTCGGACGAGGAGCAGAGGACGTGGTCGGGCGTCCAGCCCCGCGCGGCGAGCGCTTCTCCCACCCCGAACGCGTGGGCCCGGCCCGCGTCGGTCAGCGGACGGGCGTGGTCGTCTGTGGCAAACGGAGCAGCGGCTTCCGCGTGGCGTTGAATCAGCAGGCGCGGACGCATGAACACCCCCGCGGCGGCCTATCCCGGTCCGCGCGCCAGCCCACCCTGGCGTCGCGATGGCCTAGACGGAATGTTTGCAGGCGGTGCGCAAGGTTCTACGCCCTTCCCCTTGCTTCGGGCCCGCAGCGTGCACAATTCGCGACTGTCCGACGGCCCGCTCGGGCAGTATGCATCGCGCCTGACACCTGTCAGCCCTTCCCACCCTCCACGGGGTTTCTTGCATGAGCAGCTCGTCCTACCCGATCCGGCGCGTCGCCGTCCTCGGCGCCGGCGTCATGGGCTCCGGCATCGCCGCCCACCTCGCCAACGCCGGTATTCCCAGCGTCCTCTTCGACATGGTCCCCAAGGACGCGGGCAGCAAGCCCGCGGCGCGCAACAAGTTTGCGCTCGCCGGCGTCCAGACCGCGACGACGCTCAAGCCCGCGCCGCTGTTCCGCAAGGACCTCGCGAGCTTGATCACGCCGGCCAACTACGACGACCACGGCGCGCTCCTCAAGGACTGCGACTGGATCATCGAGGTCGTCACCGAGCGACTCGACATCAAGCAGAAGGTCTTCTCGTGGGTGGCCGAGAACCGGCGCCCCGGCTCCATCGTGTCCTCCAACACGTCCGGGATCCCGCTCGGCGACATGGCCGCCACGATGTCGGACGAGATGAAGGCGCACTTCCTCGTGACGCACTTCTTCAACCCCGTCCGGTACATGCGGCTCCTCGAGCTCGTGACCGGTCCCGACACGCTCCCCGCCGTCGCCGACGCCATCGCCACCTTCGGCGAGGCCGTGCTGGGCAAGGGCATCGTGTTCGGCAAGGACACCCCCAACTTCATCGCGAACCGCATCGGCGTCTACGGCATCGCCGCCACCTTCAAGGCGGTGCAGGACTTCAACTTCACCATCGAGGGCATCGATGCCCTGTTCGGTGAGGCGATGGGCCGGCCGTCGTCGGCGGTGTTCCGCACGGCGGACGTCGTCGGTATCGACACGCTCGGCCACGTCTTCGACAACGTCCACGCGATGGCGACGGCCGACGAGGAGCGCGACATCTTCGTGCTGCCCGAGTTTGTCCGCACGCTGATCGCGGGTGGCCAGACCGGCCAAAAGACGGGCGCGGGCTTCTACAAGAAGGTCGGCAAGGAGATCCAAGCGCTCGATTTCGCCACGGGCGCCTACCGCCCGGCGGAGAAGCCCCGGTTCCCGTGCACCGGTGCCGCGCGCAAGGCCGAGACCACCGCCGAGAAGATCAAGGCGATGATCTGGGGTGCGGCGGACGACATCGCGAGCAAGGTCGCCTGGACGGTGACGGCGAAGACCCTCATCTACTCGGCGAACCGCATCCCCGAGATCGCCGACGACGTCGTCAACCTCGACCGCGGCATGAAGTGGGGCTTCGGCTGGGAGCTCGGGCCGTTCGAGACGTGGGACGCCATCGGCGTGACCGAGAGCGTGGCGCGGATGAAGGCCGAGGGGCTGACGGTTCCGGCGTGGGTGGAGGCGATGCTCGCCGCGGGGCGTACGTCGTTCTATGCGCGTGACGCTGCTGGCGACCTGACGTTCTGGACGCGAGACGGCCAGATCAGCAAGGTTCCGACCTCGCCGCGCCAGTTCTTGCTGCCCAACCTCAAGGCCAAGGCCTCGGCGCTGTACCGCAACCCGTCGGCGAGCCTGCACGACATGGGCGACGGCATCGCGCTGCTCGAGTTCCACAGCAAGATGAACGCCATCGACGACGGGATCGCCGAGGCGTACCAGCGTGGCCTCGATCTGCTCGACGCGGGCACGTTCGACGGCCTCGTCGTCGGCAACGACGCGCCCAAGGCGTTCTGTGCTGGCGCCAACCTGCTGATGATCATGATGGCCGCTGCCCAGGGCGAGTGGAAGCAGATCGAAGACCTCGTCAACGGGCTACAGCAGCTGCTCCTGCGCGCGAAGTACAGCCCCAAGCCCGTCGTCACGGCGCCGCACGGCCTGACGCTCGGTGGCGGCGCCGAGATCGCGATGCAGTCCAGCGCCACCATCGGCACCGGCGAGCTCTACATGGGCTTGGTCGAGGTCGGCGTGGGCCTGATCCCGGGCGCCGGCGGCTGCAAGGAGATGGTCATGCGCTACACGGCCGACATCCCGGCCGACATCGCGTTCGACCCCAACCCGTTCATCCAGAAGGCGTTCGAGCGGATCGCCACGGCCCAAGTCGCAATGAGTGGCGGCGAGGCGCAAGCATGGGGCTTCCTGCGGCCCACCGACAAGCTCGTCCTCGACATCGACGGGCGTCTCGCCGCCGCCAAGAAGCTGGCGCGCGGCCTCGCCGACGGCGGGTACGCGGCCCCGGCGATGAAGACGGCTCCGGCCGCGGGCGAGGCGTGCAAGGCAGCCATCGAGGCCTACTTGTACCAAATGCAGCTCGGCGGCTTCGCCTCGGCGCACGACGCGCACATTGGCAAGAAGCTCGCGCACGTCCTCACCGGTGGCGACGTGCCCGCGGGCACGCGTCGCAGCGAACAGGACTACCTCGACCTCGAACGCGAGGTCTTCCTCAGCCTGTGCGGCGAGGCCAAGACGCTCGAGCGCATCCAGCACATGCTCACGGCCGGCAAGCCGCTCCGTAACTGAGATAGGAGGGAATCATGCGTCAAGTCGCCATCGTCTCGGCCGTTCGTACGGCCGTCGGAAAGGGCAAGCGCGGGGCCCTCAAGGACACCCGCCCCGACACGCTCCTCGGTCTGGCCGTCAAGGCGGCCGTCGAGCGCGCTGGGGTCGAGCCCAAGGACATCGAAGACCTCGTCATCGGCACTGCGATGCCGGAGGCGGAGCAAGGCACGAACGTCGCACGGATCGGCGGGTTCCTCGCCGGCCTTCCCGACGAAGTCCCCGCGTTGACGATCAACCGCTTCTGCTCGTCGGGTCTGCAGGCCATCGCGCAGGCGGGGGCTGCCATCGCGGCCGGCTGGCACGAGGTCGCCGTCGCAGGCGGTGTCGAGTCGATGTCGGTCGTGCCGATGGGCGGACAGAAGCCCGCGCCGCACCCCGGCTTGGTCGAGGATCGTCCCGAGACGTACACCCCGATGGGCATCACCGCAGAGAACGTCGCGAGCCGTTACGGCGTCTCGCGCGCCGAGCAGGACGCCTTCGCGGTGCGCAGCCACCAGAAGGCGGCCGAGGCCATCGCGTCGGGCCGTTTCAAGGACGAGATCGTCCCGGTCGCCACCCGCGTGTTCATCGACGGCGCGTGGCACGACGTCGTCGTCGACACCGACGAGGGGCCACGTCCCGACACCTCGCTGGAGGGCCTGGGTAAGCTCAAGCCCGCGTTTAAGCTCGGTGGTTCCGTGACCGCCGGCAACTCGTCGCAGGTCAGCGATGGCGCGGCCGCCGCTGTCATCGCGAGCGTCGACTACGCGAAGGCCCACGGGCTGCCGATCTTGGGCATCCT
>JBEIFN010000090.1:0-7531 GCA_040382435.1 Alphaproteobacteria bacterium | reverse complement strand
TCGAGGAAGGCGTGTACCGCCATGTCGGCGGTCAGCACGCGCGCCGTACCGCGCTCGCGGGTGGGGATCAGACGCGCCGCGAGGGGAAGCGCTGCGACCACCTCCGAGAACCTGCGTCGGTCGGCCGGATGCGACAGCACGACGCGCCAATGCGCCTCGCCAGGGGTTGCCGTGGGCACCACCGCCTGGCGCGCCGCGAGCTCCAAGCCGAGACGGGCCGCCATCGACCAGACGCGGAGCGTGTCAGACAGGCCATCATCGGTCGCAAGCGCAGGAAGCAACGGGAGAAGATCGGCGACAGCGACTTGCCGCGCCGCGACCTTGCGTCGCTTGAGCGGCTCTCCTGGGACCGCGAGCGACAGCTCGGTCACCTGCCCCAGCGACGCCGCCTCCGGGAGGTCCTCAGCGAGGGCATCGGCAAGCGACCCCGACGCGCTCCACAGCGCGATCGAGCTCGGGCCCATCCATGTCGCCTGCAGGGACTGCACGCACGTCACTCCTGACGATGGCGCGACCTGCGCATCCCGTCCGTCACCTTTCATCCTACCGAAGGCGGCGAGGCGGTTTCAAGGGGGCAGGCACACGTTGTGTGCATCGCGCGCACAACGAGGCGCGAGCACATCGCCTGCCTTGGTGTCCCACCGCCCTGAACCACGTACGAGCGGTCGCGACGCGCGGTGGCGATCAGCCCTCGCCGTCGACCGGCTCGTGCCCCGTGACGTCGTCCTCATCGAGATCGTCGGTGAGCTCGTCATCCGCCTCGTCGTCGTCTTCGACCCACTCAAGGTCGCACAAGCTCTCGAGCAGGCTGACGCACTCCTCTTCGGTGAACTCAAAGTCATCGTTGGAAGCCATCTCTGACTCAAGGGCCTCTTGGAGCGGCGTGTCGAGTCCGCCGGACTCTTCGAGGCTGACGACGATGTCCTCGATGCCCTTCTCGTCGGCGTAGGTCTCGAGCTGTTCGATCATGAACGCTGCGACCATTTCGGCATCGGGATGATCCGGAAGGTTCCCGAGGTACTCCTCGAGGTCATTGATCAGGGCGTCGCGGATGGACTGGGGCAGGAGCACGGCGAACTCCACACAGCTTCGTGAGGCGCGCCAGCCTCTGGCGCGTTGCGCGGGTGCTAGCCAAGGCCGGTCCGGTCTTCAACCCCTGACGCGCAGTTTGACGTCCACCGACGCGTGCCACGGTGGACGAAGGCCACAAAGCCGTGTAGCCAGCGGCAGGAGGGCGCATGCCCCAGCCCCTGCCACGCGACCTGCTCGCCGCACTTCCCAAGTCCGATCTGCACTGCCACCTCGACGGCTCGCTGCGCCTGCAGACCCTGATCGAGCTGGCACGCGACGCCAACGTCGCGCTGCCGAGCGAGACGCCCGACGGCCTGCGGGCCACCGTCTTCAAGGACACCTACCGCGACCTCCCCGACTACCTGCACGGCTTTGCCTACACCTGCGCCGTGCTGCGCGACGAGGCCGCCCTCGAGCGCGTGGCCTACGAGCTCGGCGTCGACTGCCTCGCCGAGAACACCTGCTACCTCGAGGTCAGGTTCGCGCCGCAGCTGCTCGTCCGCCCTGGCCTCGACGTCGACCGGATCCTGCTCGCCGTCGACCGCGGCCTCGACCGCGCGCGCCGCGAGCACGAAGCCACCGACGCGGTGCGGCGAGGCGAGGCGCCCCCGTTCCGCTACGGCATCATCGCGTGCGCCATGCGGATGTTCACGCGAGGTTTCGGTCCTTACTACGCCGATCTCCTCGACGCCCTCCCCGGCTGGCCCGCCGCCGAGGTCTACGGCGTCGCGAGCCTGACCCTCGCCCGCCAGATCGTCGCGCTCCGCGACCGAACCGGGATCCCGATCGTCGGCTTCGACCTCGCGGGCGCCGAAGCGGGGCATCCTGCTTCCGACCACATCGAAGCCTACCAATACGTCCACCGGCACTTCATCAAGAAGACGGTCCATGCCGGCGAGGCGTACGGCCCTGCCTCGATCTTTCAAGCCATCACCAAGCTCAACGCCGATCGCATCGGCCACGGCACCCGACTTTTCGACGCCGAAGACACCGACGGTGTCGACAACCCAGCACGCTATGTCCAGCGTCTGAGCGAGTACATCGCGGACCGACGGATCGTCCTCGAGGTCTGCGTCACGAGCAACCTGCAGACGATGCCGCACCTGCGGAGCCTCGCGGACCACCCCGTGGGCCGCATGATCCGCGAGCGGTTGAGCGTCGCGCTCTGCACCGACAACCGCCTCTTCTCCCACACCACGAGCACCGACGAGCTCGAGCGCGTGGTCAACGCCTTCAACCTCGGCGCATCCGACGTCAGAAACCTGATCTTGCACGGGTTCAAGCGGAGCTTCTTTGCTGGAAGCTACCTGGAGAAGCGCGCCTACGTACGCTCGGTCATCGACCACGCCGACCGCGTGTTCGCCGCGCATGGCGTCACGCCGCAACCGCGAGGGGCGGACCGTTGAAGCGATACGCCGCGCTGTGGTGGAGCCTCGCAGGTGGCGCCGCGGTGGCCAGCGACTGGTCCGGCGTCGTCGCCGCCTCGTCCCCGGGCATCGTCGCCGTGCACGCCTCGACGCGACCGTGGGACCACGCCCTCGCGACGTGGCTGACCCCCTTCGGCGGCGTGGCGCCGCGCGCCTCGACCCCGTCGGCCCCCTCTCGCGCGGCCGGGGTCGTGCTCGCTCCCCAGCGGGTCGCGACCGTGCTCCACGCGGTGACCGGCGCCGAGGAGGTCTCGGTGCGCGACGCCACGGGGGCGAGCCACGACGCAACCGTGTTGCAAATCTACCCCGACCGTGACCTCGCCTGGCTCGCGGTGCCAACCCTGACCGCACCTCCTCTCGCGCGCGCGACCGGGGTCGTCGGCGAGGCGGTGCTGAGCGCAGGATTTCCAACCCACGACGGCCTCGTCGTCGCAGAAGGCATCCTCTCGGGCGCCGCCCAGCGACGCGTGGGCACCACCGAGGTGCGGCGTTGGTGGCTGACCGACGCGCTGATCCGGCCCGGTCAGTCCGGCGGGCCCCTCCTCAACGCCCAAGGGGCCATCGTCGGACTCGCCGTCGGAGGCCACGATCGCGGATCGGGCGCCGAAGGCCTCGGGCTCGCGTTGCCTTCCGAAGACGTCCCGTCGCCTCCGCCCGACACGCGTGAGCCCGTCGCGGCGATCGGCCCGGCCGACGCGCGCTGGACCGAGACCGCCGAAGGGTTGCGCGCCGAGGCGGTCGGCCCCGTCGCCCAAGCGCTCGGCCTGCAGCAAGGCGACGTCGTGGCCACCCTCCACGGGGCGCCGGCCCACCTCGACGCGGTCGGCGACGGGGCGCGCGTCGCGGTCCTCACCTCAGGGCGCGTCGTCGTCCTCGCCGGCGTCCGCTAGCCCCGGCGCGGGCTCGTGGATGACGAACGCCTCGTCCAGCCAACCGACCAGATCGAGCTGCTGACACCGCTCGCTGCAGAACGGACGCGCGCGGTTGTCCTTGCTGACATCGGCAGGACCACGACATTGAGGACAGCGCGCGAGCATCGTCGCTCCATCTGGACAGTTTCCGTCCGTAGGCGACCCCGTTGGGGGGTGCGGTGGCAGGACGTCTAGGGTAGGGCCTTGAGGAAGCCGGGTGACCGACGCCTCCGCGCGGCACCCGCACGAGTCATAACGACGTGCCAACAGGAGGCACCATGCTCAACAAGGTGATGATCATCGGCAACCTCGGCCGTGATCCCGAGGTCCGAACCACAGCCGGCGGTAGCACCGTCTGCAAGCTCAACGTCGCCACCACCGAGCGGCAAAAGTCCAAGGACGGCCAGTGGGAGGACCACACCGAGTGGCACCGCATCGTGCTGTTCGGCAAGAACGCCGAGAACGCCGGCCGCTTCCTCAAGAAGGGTCGCACCGTGTTCGTCGAGGGCAAGCTGCGCACCGACAAGTGGAAGGACCAATCCGGCCAAGATCGCTACACCACCGAGGTCATCGGCGACAACATCCGCTTCATCGGTGGCGGACGCGGTGAAGAAGGCGGCGGGAGCTACGGCGGCGGCTACGGTGGCGGTGGCGGTGGCGGTGGCGGTGGCTATGGGGGCGGCGGCGACGAGTTCGGCGGCGGCGGCGGCGGCGGGTTTGGCGACGGTGGCGACGACATTCCGTTCTGATCGCGCGGCCCTGCGCCGCGTCCCCCCGACCGCGTCCTCGTTTTGGGCGCGCGTCGGGGGTTTGGCGTTGGCGATCTGGATGACGGGATGCGCCGCACCGATCCGTCTGATCAGCGAGCCCTCGGGCGCCTCACTCAGCTGGGTCCCACGCGGTCAGGCCGTGGCGCACGCGAGCCGCACACCGGTCGACGTCTCGGTCCCGCTGCTACGGCCCCTGCACGTGACCCTGCGGCTCCCCGGCTACCGGCCCGTCACCCTTGAGCTGCACCGGCTCGAGGGCCGACCGCTGCGGTTCCTCGAAGGTCAGGCGTGGCTGCGACGCCGAGAGGTCCACGTTCAGCTCATCCCCGGCACCGCCGACCGCGACGCGGCGGACCCGCTCAACGAAGCACCCGACGCGCGCCCCAGCAACGAGGGCGACGTGGAGCGTCCGACCGTCATCCCGTCGGGCGGCTAGCCCTCGCGGCCGCGACGAGCCCGGCGTACGGCCGTAGGTCACCCTGCCGTTCCGGATGGCTCTGGACCCCGATGACGAACCGATGGTCGGGCGAACGGACCGCTTCGATCACGCCGTCAGGGCTGCGACCCTCGACCACCAGCGTCGGGCCTGGATCGAGGATCGCCTGGTGGTGCGTGCTGTTCACGCGCCCCGTCGCGCCCCACCAAGCGGCGAGCTCGCCGGTGTAGTGCACGTCGTGCCACGGCGCGCCCGGGTCGGTCGGCTGCTCGTGCGCGGGCGCTGCAGGCAGGTCCTGGATCAGCGTGCCCCCGAGCGCCACCGCGAGAAGCTGATGCCCCCCACAGACGCCAAGGAACGGCAGGTCCCTGTCGAGCGCCGCACGACACAGCGCGAGCTCGGTCGCCGTCCGCGCAGGCTGCAAGCCGTCGTGGCGCGCGGTGATCGTCGCCCCGTAGACACGCGGATCGATGTCGAACGCGCCGCCCGTGACCACGACGGCGCTGGCCGCTGCCAACAACGACGCAACGTCGCGAGCCCCCGGAGGCACGAGCAGCACCCGCGCGCCGACGGCGTGCAGCGCGGCCACGTAGTCCTCGCTGACCCACGCCGTGCCCGCTGCGTCCGGACCCTCCCGGTCCATCGTGACCAGCACCCAAGGTCCGTCCGAAGGCCCGTCGTTCAGCACGCCCACAGGCTCGGCCCCGGCGTCGCGATGCGCGCGCACCTCGGCCTCGTCGAGCGCCCAACGCGAACGCAGCACGCGCACGCAGGGCCCGGGCGCGAACCCCTCGCGCGGCTGCCACTGGGCCGCGAGACGCACCAACGTCACTTCGGGCGCCCAGGCGACGAGAGGCGGAGCGTCACCGGTCCGTCCAACACCGCGTTGATCCGCATGTTGGCACCAAAACGACCGCGCTCCACCAGCTCGACCCCCTCCTCGACCAGCAGTTCGAGCACGCGCTCGTACAGTGGCTCTGCGAGTGCCGGTGGGGCCGCAGCCGAGAAGCCCGGGCGTCGCCCCGACGACGTGTCACCGAGCAGCGTGAACTGGCTGATCACCAGCAGTCCGCCGCCCACCTCGCGGACGCTGCAGTTCATTTTGCCGTTCTCGTCTTGGTACATCCGAAGACCGGCGATGCGGTTGGCGATCCAGCGCGCCTCGCGCTCGCCGTCGTCGTGGCCCACCCCGAGCAGCACCACCGCGCCGACACCGATCGCGCCCACGATCGCGCCGTCGACGCGGACATGAGCCTCGGTGACACGCTGCAAAACGGCTTCCATCGTTCACTCCGCTTCGAGGGGGCTGACAGCGACCGGCGGGGGCGTCAACCCTCCTCCCAGCAACGACACCACGAGGACGCCCACCATCGCCGCGGCCGCGAGGACGGCCACCGCCAGCAAAGCGACGACGCTGCGAGGCAGGGCGTCCGGCTCTTCCTCGTCGACGGCGGGTGCCTCCCGACGACCACGCCTCGCCGGGGGCGTCGGAGCCGAAGGCTCGGCCGCGCCGCGTCGCGCAGCGAGGGCGCGACGTCCCTGCGACGGAGCCGCAGACGCCGGGGGTTGCGCGGGCTCCGCGACGGGCGCCGGGGCAGCCGCCGCCTCGGTCTCTGCGACCCGCGCCCCCACGCGATCGCGCAGGGAGCGCCGCGGCGGGGTGCTGGTCGCAGACGCCACACCTTCGCGGGGTGGCGCAGCGGCACGTGCGGCCGGAGCCGGGGCGGGGGCCGTCGACGCCGAAGACGCAGAGGCGGCAGACCGCGCCCGGTCCGAGAAGACAGGGGCGTCCCGACGCGGACGCGGCCCCTCCGCCACCTCGCGCGCCATGGCGCGAAGCTCTCCGATCGACCAATGGCCCGTCCGCTCGCCTCCCCCCGGCTCGGGACGCTCCAGCGGAACCTCCGCCACAGCGCGCGACCGCGAGCCCGGACGCGCCGGCGCCGTCCTTGCCGTGGACGCGTTCACGACCGGATCCGGCTCGACCGCCCCCCGGCCGCGCGCGGACGTCGAACCCCCGAGGCCCGGCGAGGGTACGGGCTCCACGGCGTCACCGCCCGGAGCGGCACGAGGCGCCGCGTCGCGCTTCCAAAACAACGTCGTCGACGGCTCCTCGCTGAAGCGAACCCCGCTGAGCAACCCGGCGCCCCGCGCACGCGGCGCCGCGAGGGTATCGTCGGGGACTTCGACGACCACCGGTGCGCGCACATCCGCCGCCCCTCGGTGCGCGGCCGTCGCCCACGCCGCGAGCGACGGGCCAGCGGCGGTCCGAGCGAACGCCTCTAGGCTCTGCCACACCGCGAGCGGCTCGGGACGCTCCGCGCGATCAAAACTCAGAAGATGAAGGATATACCATCTCAGATCGTTGACCGTCCGCTCGGCAAGTCCCGGGATCTCGGCGTCCATCACCATCGCCGCCATCGCGTCGTCGTGGGCGACCGCGCCCGTGTTGGGGGCCTCGTCGAGTCGCGCGGCGTTGGCGAGCAGCGTCCGGGCGAGCAGCCGCCCCAGACCGTAGCGGTCGGTCGCGGTGCCGCGCGGCACCCCCTCTGGGGCACGCGACTGGCGGCGTCCCTCGACGAGGTAGTCCCCAAGCGAGACGGCCCCGTCGCCGGTGATCCACACGGCGTCGAGGTCCAGATCTCCGTGGACGACCCCATCCTCCTCAGCGATCACCGCGATCGCGGCGAAGGCGGCGCTGAGCTCGAGCGCGACGCGGACCTGCGGCGCCCCTCCCGCGAAGAGCTGACGCGCCGGCGTGCCGCGGGGGTCGCCTTCTTCACGGTGCACGGCCGCTTCCGCACCCGGATCGCGTCGATAGTGAAACGCCATCGGCCAGCCCCTCTCGCTCCGCAACCTACCACGCGCCCGCTCGGACGGAAAACGCAGGCGCAGCGGCGGCTCGATGCGTTAGGC
>JBEIFN010000089.1:0-7604 GCA_040382435.1 Alphaproteobacteria bacterium | reverse complement strand
GGCAGCCATGCTTGGCTCAAGGTGCGGACGAAGGCGCCGGCACCCAACACCTTCGCGATCGGGGCGCGCGTGCGCGTCATCGCGGGGGGCGTTGTCCAAGACCGTTGGGTGCGCACCGGCGGGACGTCGCTGTACGCTGCGTACCACCCCGAAGTTTTGTTTGGATTGGGGGAGACCTCGCGGATCGACCGCCTCGAGATCTTGTGGCCCGACGGGGCGACGTCGTGGTGGGAGGACGTCGATGCGCGTCAGACGCTCGAGATCGTCCGCTTGCCCGACGCACCCTGAGCTAGCGGATCTCGCAGAACGGAGGCGTCGAATGGAGCCGTGTCAGTTGGCGTTCTATGCGGCGATCGTCGCCTCGAACGATGAGGTGTCGAGCACCGATGCGGCCCGGCTCGCGGCTTGGGTCGAGGCGGCGGGTGGCTCGGCGGCGAATGCGCGCGACGCCCTCGCGGCGGCTCGTGCGCGGCGGATGGACGCGGACCCGCTGGCCTTTCTCGCCGATCTTTCGCTCGACGCCGCGGCGCGTGAGGCCTTGGTTCGGGACGGGCTGATCCTCGCGTGCGCGAACGGCGTCGCGTCGGCGGCGGAGCGGGCGCTGATCGCCTCGGCTGCGGAGCGCCTCGGCGCGGAGTCCCCCGCGTCCAAGTTGGAGCGCGCCGAGCGGGCGACGTTGGCCGTGCACGGCCAGCTCGCGGACGCGCGTCGGGACGACATCGAGGGCTTCGACGGGGCCGCCTACTTCCAGACGCTGGCCGCGGTCGCGGTCGCGGATGGTCGGGAGACGTCGGAAGAGGCGGCGCGTTTCGGGGTCCTGCTCGCGGCCGCTGGGGTCGACGCGCGCATCGCCGACGCGCTCCTCGAGGACGCCCGCGCCCACGCCGACGATCCCTTCGGTCACCTGCCCGACGGGCTGACGGCGTCGTTCAAGGAGCGGCTCTTCAAGGACGCCACCGCGCTCGCGCTCGCCGACGAGGACCGCGCCCCCGCCGAGGACACCGCCTTGGCTGCGCTCGCAGCGCGTCTGGGGCTGGATGCTGAGACGGTGGTCCCCGCTTGGGTGTGGAAGGCCGCTGGGGGCGCTGCGGCGGCGCCCGTTGGCGTCTGGATGCTCAGCGCGGGTGCAACGGTCGCCAAGGCGGTCGGGATGGGGGTGGCGGCGGGGGTCTCGGGCTTCATGCTCCCGGCGGTGCTGATGGGCGGTGCGGGGGTTGGTTCGCTGATCCTCTCTCTGTCGCGCCAAGAAGCGGCGTCGTGAGCTGGCTTCCGCCCGACACGCTCCGGCGGGCCCACGCGCCGACGCGGCTCGTGGTGCTGCCGTTCGCCGGTGGTGGCGTCGGCGTCTACCGGACATGGCAGGCGGCGCTCGGGGACGAGGTCGACGTCGTTACGCTGCAGCTCCCGGGGCGCGAGCGCCGGATGGCCGAGGCGCCGTATCGGTCGATGGACGCCCTGCTCGCGGACCTCGTGCCCACGGTCGTCGCGCTGGCCGACCGGCCGACGTCGGTGTTCGGGCACAGCATGGGCGCGGCGATCGGTTGGGAGCTGGCGTGGCGGTTGGAGGCGGCGGGGTGTCCGTTGACGCGGTTCATCACGAGCGCGCGGCGCGCACCGACGACGCCGCCACCTGCGCCTCCGATGTTCGCGCTCTCGGACGCGCGCTTGATCGAGGAGACCGAGCGTCGCTACGGGCCGTTTCCTGCGATGTTGCGCGACCATCCTGCGCTGCTCGCCACGTTCCTACCGACCTTGCGCGCGGATCTTCAGCTTCTGGAGACGTCGCAACCGACGCTCGCGACCCTCACCGCGCCGATCACCGCCTTCTGGGCCCGGCAGGATGCGAGCACGCCGCTCGGCGCGGTGACGCCGTGGGCCGAGCGCACCTTGGGGGGCTTCGAGGCCGTGGCGGTCGCAGGCGGCCACTTCTGGTTGCGTGAAGATCCGGCCGACGCCGTGGCGCAGTTGCGTCGGGTCCTTTCATCGTAGCGGTCAGCCCTGGACGCGCGCGCTCCGGTCGAGCGCGACCAGCTCCCAGGACTCTTCGACCTGCTCCTCGCGCGACGCGCGCTCGACAGCCACGCCCATGTGGGTGTCGAAGCGGGTGGTCCCCGGTCGATGACGGCGCGTCCAGGCGCCGAACGCAGGGCCTGGCGCGACCAGGGCGCTCGCGTGCCGTCCGATCAGGTCCGTGCGACCCCAGGCGGTCAGCGCCTCGCGCACGTGGGGGGCTTCTTCGTCCTTCCAGAAGAACAACAGGGCGCGCTGGCGGCTGCGCTCCATGTCGCCCCTCGCGACGTAGACGGGCTGCTTGGTGTAGGGATCGACGCCCGAGACGTAGATCGCGGTGGCGATGGTGCCCGGCGTGGGCATGAACATCTGGACCTGGCGCGGCCGCAGCCCGTGGGCCTTCATGTACTGCGCGAGCTCGATGCACTCCTTGGGTCCGACGCCGGGGTGCGCGCACTGGAAGTACGGGACGAGGAACTGCTTCTTGCCCGCCTTGCGGTTTGCTTCTTCGAAACGCTCCATGAAGGCTGTGAAGTAGCCGATGTCGGGCTTTCGCATCATCCGCAGGGCCTCGGGGCCCGCGTGTTCGGGGGCGACCGAGAGCTGACCGGGGGTGTGGTGCGTGGCGAGCTCCTCGACGAACTCGGGGTCGAGCGCGGCGAGGTCGTAGCGGATCCCGCTGTTGACGTAGACGCGCTTGACGCCCGGGAGCGCGCGCGCCTTGCGCAGCAGGTCGATGTAGGGCTTGTGGTCGGTGCCGTAGTGCTTGCATCGAACGGGGTGCAGGCAGCTGACGCGTCGGCAGACCTTGTTCGCCTCCTCGGAGGTGCAGCGCATGTGGAACATATTGGCGGTCGGTCCCCCGAGATCGCTGATCGTCCCCTTGAACCCGGGCCGCGACGCGAGGTGCTCCACTTCGCGCAGCACGCTCTCGGCCGAGCGCGACACGACGTCCTTGCCTTGGTGGATCGTCAGCGCGCAGAAGCTGCAACCGCCCGAACAGCCGCGGTTGATCGTCACCGAGCCTTCGATGGCACCCAGCGCGGGGATCGGCTCGCGGTAGCAGGGGTGCGGCGCGAAGGCGTACGGCAGCTCGTGGGCTTGGTCCAGCTCCTCGGTGGTCATCGGCCGCATCGGCGGGTTTTGGACGACGTTTCGGCTGCCGTGCGGCTGGACGAGCGTGCGCCCACAGTGCGGGTTGCTCTCGCGGTACATCAGCAGCGTGACTCGGTTGAACGCCTCCTGGTCGACCTTGCACTGCTCCAGCGAAGGCAGCCATTCGACGTCGGCCGACGGCGGTGGCGGCGCATCCTTGGCGCCCAACGCCCAGACCGTCCCCGGGATGTCACGGCACGCCGCGAGCGTGTCGCCAGCATCGAGCCGTCGCGCCAGCTCGAGGATCGTCAGCTCGCCCATCCCGTAGACGCCGACGTCGGCCTTGGCGTCGAGCAGGATCGAGCCGCGGATACGCTCCTGCCAGTAGTCGAAGTGCACGAGGCGACGGAGGCTGGCCTCGATCCCGCCGACGACGACGGGGACACCGGGAAACGCTTGCTTACACCTTCCTGTGTAGGCGATCGTCGCCCGGTCCGGCCGCAGCCCGACCTCGCCGCCGGGCGCGTAGGCGTCGGTCGTTCGGAGGCGTCGCGCCGCGGTGTAGCGGTTGACCATGCTGTCCATGTTCCCGGCGGTGACCCCGAAGAACAGCCGCGGACGCCCGAGCGCGCGGAAGGCTTCGACGTCGGTCCAGTCGGGCTGTGCGATGACACCGACGGAGAAACCATGGGCCTCTAGCCACCGGCCGATCGCCGCGACCCCCCACGCCGGGTGGTCGACGTAGGCGTCGCCGGTCACCAAGACGATGTCGAGGGGGCCGCCGGCCTCTTCGCTCGTCATCGGCAGGAAAGGTCGCATCGCGCGCTCCTCGCAGCCGCCCGACCTAGCGCGACGACGCCGCGGCGGCCACGCTAGGGTGCGCGACCGTCGAAGACGCAGCGAAAGCCGATGTCGGGGAGCTTGATGTCGGCGGGCGCGAGGGCGCGGCGGGCGGCGCGCATGTCGGTCGGCGTCGGGCTCGTCCAGCTGCCACCGCGCAGCGTGCGCGCACCGGTGGCGCTGGGCGCGTCCGAGACCCACTCGGACAGGTTGTCGCCGAGCTCCATGTGACCGAAGGGGGAACGTTCGGTCCCGTCGTACGAAGAGCGCGGTTCGGTCGCGGTGCAAGCCGTCTGCGTGACCACGCGTTGGCCGTGGTCATCGACGATCCCGCCGTAGCCGCAGAACGACGTCGAACCCCACGGGAACCGCCAACCTTGCGGGCCGCGTGCGGCGTATTCCCACTCGTCCGAGGTCGGCAGACGTCCACCGAGCCAGCCGCAGAAGGCCTCGGCGCCGGCGAAGGTCACGCCGTTGATCGGGTACGCGAGGGACTCGGCTCGACCGGCCGTCGACAGGCCATCGGACAGCGCGTCCTCGTCGCGACAGCCGCCGGCGCGAACGCAGGCGCGCCACAGGACGACCCCCGTCTCGGCCCGAGACATCCAGAAGCCGCCCAGGGTTGGCGTGCGGACGGGCTGTTCGCCGGGTTGCGCCTCGGCGTCGTAGCCCGCGCCGTTGGGGTCGGTGGCCTGGGCGCCAAGGAGGCCGACGCCCGGCGGTACCCACAGGAGGCAGTTGACCGCATACGGCCACAGACCCTGACGGTTGGACGGGTCCTCGCAGCGCCAGTTGGCGGCGACGTCGCGCGTGCCGTTGGCGTATACGGGGCGCGGCTGGGATGCGATCTCGTCGGCGAAGGACGGCGGCCTCGACGCGCTTGGCGGGCCCGCGGGTGCCTCTGGCGCGGCGGATGCGGGGGGCGGCGCGTTCGGGCTCGCGAGCGTGCCGGGACCGATGTTCGCCCCGCCTCGCTTCGGGTCGCTGCCGCGGTCGCAGACCTCGTCGCCGTCCGGGACGCCGTCGCCGTCGGTGTCCGCCTTGTTCATGTTGGTGCCCAGGGCGCGCTCGGCGTCGTCGGAGAGGCGATCGCCGTCGCGATCGGCACCCGCCGCGCATCGCGCCGGGTCGGGGGTTCCGACGGGGCCGGCGTCGACGATTTCGGTCGTCGGAGCAGCGCCGCCGCAGGCGGCGAGCACGACCAAGAGGGCGGATGTGCGCATGCCGTGAGGGTAACGCGGGACGGCGCCGCCGACAGCGCGACGGCGTTGGGCGCGCTAGAGGCGAGGCTTGGAGGCATCATGACATCGAGGAACGTTGGCTGGGTGCTCGCGGGCTTGTTGGGTTGCTCGGGGCAGGGAGCGTGGACGGGCACCTGCGCGATCGACGACTTTCTCGGCGCGCCGATCGAGGTGGTGATCGAGCTCGATGTGGATGTGCAGGATGGCCAAGCGTCGGGCACCGGCTTCGTCGACGTCGAGGGCGCCTCGGTGGAGGGGACCGTCGGGGGCACCCAGTCGGGGGGCAAGGTCGATTGGACGGTGAACGTCGTCGGCCCCGCTGGGGGCACGTACACCGTAGCGGAGCTCACCGGGAAGGTGGGTGCGGGCGGGATCCGCGGGACGTGCCGCATCCAGTCCACACCCGATGACTGGTACGAGGGCACGTTGAGCCTGCAACGCTGAACCTCGTGCGTCGGCGCGCATCCGCGTCGACGGCGTGGTACGCTCGCGGCACGTGGAGGTTCGGATGGCGCACGCGCTCGCGAACCGCGCGGACAAGCCTGCATCCGAAGCGATGGCGCCCGCGCCGTCGACGGAGCTGAAGTCCCCGCGGACCCCTGGGAACGCTTTGGCATCGGTCACCGTGGCGAAGGCCGCAGAGAAGGTCGGTGGTCATGTCGACTTGGCGTCGACGCTGACGCAAGCGGCGTCCGCGTCGCTCGCGAGCACGGCGGTCGAGCAGGCGGATCGGGGCACGGCCGGCAAGGCGAGCAAGGCAAGCTCCGGCGCGCGGCGCTTCCCCGAGGGTCCAGGCGACGCGACCGACACCAAGGGTGACGGGGTCGCGCCCGCGCAGCTCCCCAAGTTGCACTCCGACCACGCCAAGGAAGGCTACGCCACGATCGCGCCCTCGACGGCGTTCGTGCAGGCCGAGGGAGACGCCGCAGCCGTCGATCCCCACGATGTCGAGCAGGGCGAGCTCGGTGACTGCTACTTGATCGCGGGCATGGCGGCGGTCGCGCGCGCGCAACCCGACGCGATCGGCAAGCTGATCCAGCCGCGCGAGGACGGCAGCTACGACGTCACGCTGCACGTCCGTAAGGATCGGATCAGCAAGCCGACGCCGGTGACCACGCGCGTCGACGCTCAGCTCCCTGCGCGCGGCGGGGACCGCCTGATCTACGCAGGTTCGAGCGACAAGAAGGACGGCCAACGTGAGCTGTGGCCGTCGCTGATCGAGAAGGCGTTCGCGACGGTCCGCAGCGGCTACGAGGCGATCGAAGGCGGCAACGTGGGCGACCACCCCTTTACGGGCGCGACCGAGCTGCTCACGGGCAAGAACGAGTCCTACACCAGCACCGACAGCCTCTCGCCCGACCAGATCCTCGCCCGGCTTCAGGCCGCGCTCGACAAGAAGCAGCCTGTCACCCTCGATTCGCGCAACATGAAGGAAGACTCCGCCTCCGCCAAGGAAGCGAACGCGATCAACGTCTACGGCAACCATGCGTACGCCGTCGAGTCGGTCGACCTTCAGAAGAAGACCGCCAAGCTGCAGAATCCTTGGGGTTCTCACCACGTCGGTGAGATCACCGGCGCGCAGATCAAGAAGTTCTACGGCGGCATCCGTATCGGCGGCGCGCCTTGACCGTGCGCCTCCGCGAGACCACCCGGTCGTGGGTGGACGACGTTCGTGTGGGGGTCGGGTCGGTGGTCGTCGATGACTACGTCGACGCCGCCGGTACGCCGCAACACGGCCTCGTGGCGGCGCTGGTCCTGCCGGACGCTCCCGGGCAGTTCGTCGGTGCCGGTTCGGTCATCGAGATCGGGGTGCGCTCGTGGCGCGTGCTGGCGGTCGAGAAGGCCGGTGACGCGCTGGGGGTCGTGACGCTCGAGGCGATTGCGTAGCCTTGAGTCACGACCGAGCCGAACGGCTCGCCGAACGCGCTCGTTCCGGTGAGTACGCTCGCGTTTCGCCGGGGAGGCGCGATGCTGGCGCCGTTAGGGATCGTGTGGATGGGGTGGGCGGCGTGGGCCGCGCCGGGCGATGGCTTGGAGACCGCGCTCCTCGCGGTGTCGGCGACGCCTGAGGTGCTGGCGGCAGCGGCGCAAGCGGACCGGGCAGCGGCCGACGCGCTCGTCGCGCGCCTCAACGCGCTGCCCTCGTTCGACGTGTCGGGCGCGTACCGTCGCAACCAGTACGAGGTCTCGGTCGCGTTCCCCGATGGGGCGGGCGGCACCGAAGAAGCCGTGTTCACGCCCCTCGATCAGCTCGATCTGTCGGCCGGCGTGACGGTCGCCCTCGACGTTGGGCGTTGGCTCAACATCCCGACGGCCGCGCTGCGCGCCGAAGCGGCGGACGCGCGCCTGGACGCGGTGACGCTGCAAGCGCGGCGGACGCTCGTCGGGGCCTGGTTCCGGTGGGCGGCGGCGTCCGCG
>JBEIFN010000088.1:0-7755 GCA_040382435.1 Alphaproteobacteria bacterium | reverse complement strand
GGTGTTTCTGCCTTGGCCGAGGTACTCCACGACGCGCGCGAGGCACGGAACGTCGAGCCGCGGTGCCTCGCGTCCGGTGTCGACCGCGTCGATGTAGTCGACCGTCCGATCGCGAAGGACGACGGCCAGCTCGGGGGTGACGCGGCCTTGTTCCTCGAGCCAGTCGAGGATCATCCCAGCCGAGCTTCGAGGGCCGCGGTAGGTGATCTGGTGGTGGTCGAACCGCTTCGTCGCGGGGTCGTACGTACCGCCGACGTCGATGACGATGTCGCACGTCGCGAGGCGATCGAGGTCGCGGGTGCGAACGATGGTGGCGGCCGGTTCGACGAAGCGTTGGATCAGCGCGAACGCGAGCACGTCGTCTGCGTGAAAGGTGCCGGAGTGTGTGCCGACTTCGAACGCCACGGCGGTCCCCAGAGAAGGTTGCAGCCTAATCCAAGCCGCGCGCGGCGTCGAACCGTACGCGGTGGCTCAGCGGGCGGTTCCGACGCGCGCGCCGGCGTAGCGTGCGGCGTCGCCGAGCGCGGCCTCGATCCGGAGCAGTTGGTTGTACTTGGCGACCCGGTCGGAGCGGCAGGGCGCGCCGGTCTTGATCTGCGTGCTGCCGGCGGCGACCGCGAGGTCGGCGATCGTGCAGTCCTCGGTCTCGCCGGAGCGGTGCGACATGATCGACGCGAACCCGGCGCGGTGCGCCATATCGACCGCTTCCAGCGTCTCGGTCAGGGTGCCGATCTGGTTGACCTTGACGAGGATCGCGTTCGCGGTGCCGGAGGCGATGCCGCGTGACAGGCGCTCGGTGTTCGTGACGAACAGGTCGTCGCCGACGAGCTGCAAACGGCCACCGAGGCGATCGGTCAGCCGCTTCCAGCCCGCCCAATCGTCCTCGGCCAGGCCGTCCTCGATGCTGAACAACGGGAAGTCGTTGGCGAACCCTTCGTACAGGTCGATGATGCCCTCGGCGTCGAGGACGCGGCCCTCACCGGTGAGGTGGTACTTCCCGTCGCGGAAGAACTCCGAGGCGGCCACATCGAGGGCGAGCTGGATGTCGGTCCCGGGACGGAACCCGGCCTTCTCGATCGCGACGAGGATCGTCTCGAGCGCGGCGCGGTTGCTCGGCAAGTTGGGCGCAAATCCGCCTTCGTCGCCGACGGCCGTCGCCAGACCGCGCGCCTTGAGGACCGCCTTGAGGTGGTGGTAGATCTCGGTGCCCCACCGGAGGGCTTCGGAGAAGCTCGGTGCCCCGACGGGGGCGACCATGAACTCCTGGATGTCGACGTTGTTGTCGGCGTGTGCGCCGCCGTTGAGGATGTTCATCAGCGGCACGGGGAGGGTGCGGGCCAGCGGGCCGCCGACGTAGCGCCACAGCGGCAGATCGGACGCCGCCGCCGCCGCGTGCGCCGTGGCGAGCGAGGTGCCGAGGATCGCGTTCGCGCCGAGGTTTCCCTTGTTTGGGGTGCCGTCGAGCGCGAGCAGCAGCCCGTCGATCGCGGCTTGGTCGCGCGCGTCGCGTCCGATCAGCTCGCCGGCGATCACGCCGTTGACGTGGTCGACGGCCCGGTCGACGCCCTTGCCGAGCCAGCGCGCCTTGTCGCCGTCGCGCAGCTCCACAGCCTCGTGTTCGCCCGTGGATGCGCCCGACGGGACGGCGGCGCGCCCCTGGAACCCGTCTTCGGTGATGACCTCGACCTCGACGGTGGGGTTGCCTCGCGAATCGAGGATGGCGCGACCGCGGACTTGGAAGATCGTGGACATCGGAACCTCATGGCGCTGGGGACGTCGCGGGTAGCGAACCGACGGGCGGACGTCAACCTTGCACCGCGGGGTCGGTAGGGTGAAGGGGAGGGCGTGAGGTGAGGGTGTCGCTCGTCGACTGGTGTAGCCCGTTCGATGCTGCGCTCGCCGCGTCCGACGTCGCTGCCGTGTTCTTGCTCGACCGTGAGGGCTTGTGGCGGTTCGACGAGACGTGGACGCGGGACGCCTTCGCGCGCGAGCCGGGGCCGCACCGGCGCGGCGAGGCGTGGCGGCTGCTGCGCGACCGCGCGACGGGCTGGGTCACGTTGGTCTTCACGAACTCGCCGGACTTGCTCACCGCTCACCCGCGGGCGGATGTGCGCACGTACGGCTCGCTGGAGGACGCGCTCGCGGCGCGTGCGCGCTTTGGCAACCCCGCGATCGCCAAGGAGGCATGGTGACGCTTCTGTTGGCGTTCTCGCTCGCTTGGGGTCAGGTGTCGGACGCGGAGCCGGCCGCCGCGGAGGCGTCGTCCACGGCGGAGGCGCCGTCCGACGCGTCGTTCGAGGACGTGCAGACCATGGTCATCTACGCCGAACACCTCGCTGCGCAGGCGCGCAAGCGCGTGATCGAGGAGGCCGAGGCGCTCGGATACCGTCGCGTGATCGAGAAGAACGGCCGGACGATCCTGCGTCATGACGCCACGTGGCACGGTGAGGTGGTGCTGTACGATGACGGCCGCGTCGAGGTCAAGCGGCAGCCGGTGCGCTTCGAGCCGCCGGTCGCAAAGGTCACGCCCGCGTCCTACCTCGCCTGCATCCTGGTGCCGTTGTGCATCCGCCCGGGTGGTCAGCTGGTGAGTCCGCGCCGCTACCACCAGTTCGAGCGCGAAGCTTGGACGACCCTGTCGGAGCCGGTGGCGTCGTGGAACGACCGGATCGCGGACGCTGCGATCGACGTCAAGCTCGCCAACCTGCCGGAGCGCTTGGACGGCCTGTGGACCCGGGGCGAGCCCGTCGATGGCGAGGCTTTGCTGAGCGACATGGCCGCGCGGCGGCGCGCGCTGCTGGATCTGTGGGACAGTCGCACCGAAAACGACTGGGGTGAGCGCATCCGCGCGGGCGTCGAAGCCTTCGTGCGCGACGTCGTCCAACCGTCGGCCACGCCGTTCACCGAACAGGAGCGGGAGGCGTTCGAGTCGCGCCGCAAGTCGACGCGACCGTTTCCGTGGCCGCCCGCGCAAGTCGACCTCGTAGTCCAGCCGTTGCCGTAATCTCGTCCCGTCCGTTGCCGTAAGGGGTTGAGCGGTACAGCGCTCGGACGCGGTTCAAGGGAAGTTGCCAAGCGACGACGTCGGTGGGGGCGAGGTCGTCGGGCGTGGGGCCCGCGTGCGCTTCGCCGCTCGCCGCGCGTTCGACGACGTTATGGGGCAGCGATGGAGGGGACATGCGTGCGTTGCACAGGGCCATGTGGGTGGCGATCACCGTGTTCGGTCTCGGGTGCGCCGGCGTCGGCGGCGGCGGCGTCATGGAGACCGTCGAGATGGAGCGCTTCGTCGAGCGACACCCCACGGGTCTGCAGATCGTCGACGTTCGTACCACCGACGAGTGGGTGACCGGCCGCGTCCCCGGCGCCGTCCACGTGCCGCTCGCCGAGCTGAGCGCCGACCATCCGTCGATCGCTGCCCTCGACAAAAAGCAGCCCGTCTACTTCGTTTGCGCGGTCGGCGGTCGCTCGAAGCAGGCCGCCGAGAAGATGGCCGCAGAAGGGTTCACTGCGATCTCCGTCGATGGCGGCACGAAGGGTTGGGAGGCGGCCGGTCAGCCGCTCGAGGGGAAGCCCTGATGGCGTTCACCTGTCCCGTCGCGCCCTCCGAGGCGCTCGCGGAGGCGCTCGTGTGGGCGCCTTGGCCCGGCGACCCGAACGACGTCGCTTGGTTGCCGGCCGAGGTCCCGGCTGGAGTCGTCGCAGAGGTGGCGGCCTCGGGGCGGCCTGCCCTGTTCGGGACGCCGTCCTCCGCCGTGTGGGCGGCTGTGGCCGAGGGTGCGTGCGACGTGGTCGGCGCCGACGCGGACGAGGCCGAGATCGAGGCGCGCCTGCGTGGTCTCGAAGCGCGTGGCCGGCGGTGGACGCCGCTCGCGGCGCGCCTCTCCACAGCGCTCGCGCACGATCTTCGCAGCCCGCTTCAGGGAATGCGGTTCACCCTCTCAGCGTTGGAGGGAGAAGGGGTCTTTGGCGCGGATAACGCCGAAGATCTTCAGAGGTTGCTCGCGGTCGCCGCCACGATGGAGGTCATCCTTCATGGGGTCTACAACCTGGGTCGAACGCTCAACCCCACCCAGGGTGACCCCGTCGATCTGGCGACCGTGCTGCGTGAGGAGGCGGCGCGGCCGTTTTTTGGCGGCCGCGTGGTGTTCGAGGGGGACACCGGCACCCGACCGGTCTGGGTGCGGGGCCACGCAGCCGATCTGCGTCAGGCGGTGCTCGACTTGCTGCGCGTCGCGCTCCAACTCTCGCCGGGCGGCAAGAAGATCCGTGCGACGCTGCAAGAGGTGGGCGACGAGGCGACGCTCGTCCTCCAAGGTCAGACGTTTCCCGCGGTCCGCGACCACCTCGACCAGCTCGAGGACCGCGCATTTTCGCTCCAGCAGCGAGGGAAGGTTCGACTCCCGCTCGCCGGGCTCGCGTTCTGTGGCGACGTCGCGCGTGCGTGCGGCGGTGGCCTCGGTCTGCGTCTTGAAGCTCCTGACGCCGTGATCTGGCATTGGCACGTGCCATTGGCGGCAGCTGGGTGACGTCATCGGGCCATCCGGATACGCCGTCTCCGGATTTGGGGGCCTGATGCATCGGTCTTGGCGTACGACGGCAGTACGGTTCGCTGTCGTTCATGGTTTCTTCTGGGGGAGCTTCGAGCTCGCCCACGCGGCCTGCGGCGATGGCACGCGGACCGCGGGCGAATCGTGCGACGACGGCAACCTGCTCAACAGCGACGGTTGCTCGGCGAGCTGCGTTTTGGAAGAGGACTTCGACTGTTACGAGCCCTACTTTGAGGTGTCGGCGAGCGGATACTACCTCGACGTGTCGCACGATCCTCCGGACTGGACCGTGCAGTCGGGGCGTCGCGCGGTGACGCAGGCGATCAACTCGTACGCCACCGTCTTTTCGACGACGCTCCCGGCGGACTTCGGCGTGATCGAGTTCCGCGCGCGCGTCGAGACGACCAACGACGATGACTGGTGGGGCTTCGTCGTCGGCTTCACCGACGGCGAGGAAGCCGACCCGAATGCTGAATATCTGATGTTCGACTGGAAGCAGGCGGCGCAGAGCTCGGCGGATCTCGGATCCGCGGAGCGTGGCACCGCGGTCAGCCGCGTTTCGGGGGTGCCGGCCAGCGGTGACTTCTGGGCGCACGTCGGGGCGGTAGACGAGGTCGCTGAGGGGATCCGTTTTGGTAACAGTGGTTGGTCCGACAACACTTGGTACTGGGTTCGTGTGGTCTACGGGCCGGACCGTCTCCAAGTCTACGTCTCGACCGACGCGACGATCAACACGGCGACCGAGCTCGAATTCGATCTGACGGCCGCCCAGTGGGAGGCTGCCACGGGTCGGCCCCTCCCGGCCGGCAACTTCGGGCTCTACAACTACAGTCAGGAGTCGATGCGCTTCGAGCTCATCACGCCCGCCTCGGATCTGTGCGGCTCTCCCGACACCGACCTCGATGGGGTTCGCGACGCCTTCGATCCCGACAACGATAACGATGGGATCCTCGATGCGGTCGAGGGGTCGGAGTCGCTCGACACCGACGGCGACGGCATTCCCGACCGCAACGACCTCGACGCCGACGGCGACGGCGTGCCCGACTACGTCGAGGCCCGCGCCACGGGCGACTATGCGCCGCCGTCCACCGTGGACTCCGACGGCGATGGCCTGCTCGATGCGTTCGAGCCTGGCGGCGTGACGCCCGTGGACACCGACGGCGATGGTACGCCCGACTACCTGTCGACCGACGCCGACGGCGATGGTGTGGACGACACGACCGAGGCAGGCCTGCTGGGTCTCGCGACGGGTGCCGACGCCGATCACGACGGCCTCGACGATGGTGTGGACGTCAACGCGACGATCCCGGGTCCGCTCCAGGGGCTGGCAGGGGATCCCGCGCTTTACCCCGATGGCGACGGCGACTTGGCGGTGGGCGGCGACGTCGACTGGCGCGACGCGGCCGTGGGCGCGCCGGACTCCGATGGCGACGGCTTGGACAACCTAGAGGAGACCGTGCTTGGCACCGATCCCCTCGACGCCGACACGGACGACGACGGGCTTTTGGACGGTGCCGAAGTGGCGGCCGCGTTGGACCCGCTCGACGTTGATTCCGACGGCGACGGGCTCACCGATGGTCAAGAGTCCGGTTTGGATGTTTCGTCTGTGGGCGGTGACACCGATCTCGCGGTGTTTCTGGCCGACGCCGACCCCACCACGGTGACGGATCCGAACGACGCCGACTCCGATGACGATGGCCTCGCCGATGGGGTCGAGGACGGGAACTCGGACGGCGCGGTGGCCGCCAACGAGACCGACCCGGGCAACGTCGACAGCGACGCTGATGGTCTGCAGGACGGCACGGAGTCGGGAGTGACCGCGGGCGTGGCCGATACCGACCCCGCCGTGTTCGTCCCGGACGCCGATCCCGCCTCCACGACCGACCCGCTCGACGCCGACTCCGATGACGACGCCCTCGCAGACGGCTTGGAAGACGTCGACGCGGATGGTGCTTTCGATGGCGACCAGCCAGGTCTCGCTTTGGACGAGACCGACCCGAACGACGCCGATTCCGACGACGACGGCCTTGGGGATGCGTCGGAGGGAGGACCTGGGACCTCGGACGCCGACGCGGATGGGCGCATCGACGCGCTCGATGTGTGTGCAGGCGTCGACAGCACCGGTGACGCCGACGGGGACGCCGTCTGTGACGATCGTGACCTGTGCGCTGGCGATGACCGCAGCGGCGACACCGACGGGGACGGTGTCTGCGACGACACCGACGCCTGCCCGCTCGATGCTGCGGACGACAGCGACGGCGACGGGTCGTGCGACAGCGTCGACCTTTGCGCTGGCGATGACCGCAGCGGCGACACCGACGGGGACGGTGTCTGCGACGACACCGACGCCTGCCCGCTCGACGCTGCCGACGACAGCGACGGCGACGGGTCGTGCGACAGCGTCGACCTTTGCGCTGGCGATGACCGCAGCGGCGACACCGACGGGGACGGGGTCTGCGACGATGTCGACGCCTGCGAGGGCCAGGATGCGAGCGGCGACACCGACGGGGATGGCGCGTGCGACGACACGGACGCCTGCCCGCTCGATGCCGCCGACGACAGCGACGGCGACGGGTCTTGTGACAGCGTGGACCTGTGCCTCGGCGACGACGCGCTCGGCGATGCCGATGTGGACGGCATCTGCGGCGAGGGTGACGCGGACGGTGACGGTCTGACCGATCTCACCGAACAGGGGCTCGGTACCGACCCGTACGACGCCGACACCGACAACGATGGCCTGACGGACGGGTTCGAGGTGACCGACACGGGATCGGACCCGCTGAACCCCGACACCGATGGTGGCGGGATCCCGGACGGCGTGGAGTTCGAGGCGGGCAACGACCCGCTCGACGCGGGCGACGATGACTCGGACCAAGACGCGATCACCGACGCCGAAGAACGGCGGATCGGAACGGACCCGTTCGATCCCGACACCGACGACGACGGGCTCACCGACTTCGAGGAGCTGCAGGTTCCGGGCGGCGCCACGGACCCGCTGAACCCGGATACCGACGGCGATGGTCTGCTCGACGGTCAGGAGGTCGAGGACTTTACGACCGACCCGCTGGACGTGGACAGCGATGACGACGGCCTGACGGACGGTGCCGAGGTGAACGAGGTGGGGACGAATCCTCTGGACCCGGACACCGACGAAGGCGGCGCGGACGAGGGCGATGAGGTGAGCTACGGGCAGGAGCCGATCTCGACG
>JBEIFN010000087.1:0-7782 GCA_040382435.1 Alphaproteobacteria bacterium | reverse complement strand
GGGGTGGCGTTGGCGATCGGCGGCCCTGCGGTCAGCGGTGTCGCCCCGGTGGATGGGGTGGCGCTGGTGACGGACGACGCGCTCCCGGCGATCTTCTACGACGACTGAGCGGCGTCGATCTCGGCCTGCACGGTGGGGTCCTCGTCGGTGTGCGACGTGCGTGCGCCGAGCTGCGAAAGCGCCCAGACGGCGGCCGCGCGTACGACCGGCGCGGGGTGGTGGAGCTGGGACCGGATCACCGGCACGTGCCGGTCATCGCCGAGGTTGGCGAGCGCGAGCAGCGCGTTGCGCTTGAGGCCGGCAGGGCGCGGCCGGCGCAGCGGCGTCCCGAGGAACCGCGCGTCGAGGGCGTCGTCGGTCGTGGAGAGAAGCTCGGGCAGATCGAGCCAAGCGTGCCGCGGCGCGAAGTCGGCTTCGTCGGGGTCGGGGCGGTCGCCGTTGTGCGGGCACACCTCCTGGCAGACGTCGCACCCGAAGACCCATCGCCCGAAGGCGGGCCGCAGCGCGCGAGGCGGCAGTCCACGGGCCTCGATCGTCCAGTAGGCGATACACCGGGTGGCGTCGAGGGACCTCGGGCCGGTGAAGGCGTCGGTCGGACATCCGACGAGACATCGCGTGCAACGGCCACAATGGTCGCGCATGGGGGCGTCCGGCTCGATGTCGACGTCGAGGAACACGACGGCGAGCACCATCCAGCTGCCGTGGGCAGGGAGGATCTGCAGCGTGTTCTTTCCGGAGAAGCCCAGCCCCGCGGTCGCCGCCCAGCTGTGCTCGAGGATCGGCGCCGTGTCGACGCCGCCCCACGTGGCCATCCCCAGCTCGCGCAGCCGCCGCCGCAGCGTGTCGAGTCGCTTGCCGACGAGGTTGTGGTAGTCGCGCCCCCACGCGTAGCGCGCGACCATCCCGGTGGCGCCGCCGGGGTCGGGTGGGCGTCGGTGGGCGTGCTCGACCGCCAGCACCATCGCGGTGCGCGCCTCGGGGCGTCGAACGCGGGGGTCGAGGCGCGTCTCGACGTCGTGGCGCATCCACCGACCGAGCTCGCCGTCGTGGCCGCGCGCGAGCCAGTCGAGGAACGCCTCGCCGTGCGGCGTCGGCCCGACCGCGCAGAACCGGACGTGCGTGAAGCGGCAGGCATGGGCGAGCGCGGTGAGCGCGTGGCGGTCCATCGTCCCTCTGGGTGCGTCGGGGGCAGGAGCCCGTTACCTCGCCACATCGCGGTTGGCCGGGGAGGGCAGATGCGTTCGGTTTGGGTCTCGGTGGCGATCGCGCTGGTGCTCTCCGTCGCGCTTCCGCTGCTGGCGCGGGTCGTGGGCTGGACGTCGCTCGACGCTTGGTACACCGGTTTGCCGGTCGGGCTGCTTGCGGGGGGCGGCGCGTTTGTGCTGCTGCAGCGCTGGGTCGCCAGCGGGGTGCAGGCCGCCATGGCCGAGGTGCAGGCGCTCGCCGCGCGTCCACCGGCCGACGAGGCCGCTGCGCGCGCGTTCCTCGGCGCGATGGAGGCCAAGCTCCGCGCCATTCGCGACCGGTGGGGCGCTTGGCAGCCGCTCCTCGAGGAGACCCTCGACGGGCAGATGGGTCTGCTGCGCTACCAAGCCATGGACTTCGAGGCGGCGCGGCCGCTGCTCGCGCGCGCGTCGAGCTACGACGGGCCGGGCAACGCCGCCAAGGCGTGCCTCGCGTTCCGTGCCGGGGATATCGCGACGATGGATGCGGCGTTCACCGCGTCCCTCGAAGCGGCCAAGGACGCGACCGTCGCGCAGCTTTGGGCGGTGCTCGCCCTTCGCCAGTCGCGCACCGATGTCGCGCTCGCTGCGTGCGCCAAGGGTCTTGAGAAGGTGCCCGGTCACGCTGGGCTGGCGGCGATGCGCGACCGGATCGCGAACAAGAAGCCGGTCTCGCACCTCGATCTCGGCGCCTCGTGGTGGCAGTGGTTCCCCGACGAACTGAAGACGTGGATCGAGGGTGCCAGCCGGTCGGGCAACTTCGATCCGGCGGTCGTGGCGACGCTGCCGTCTCCGATCAAGGAGCAGGCCGAGGCGGCGATGCGGCAGGTGGCGGCGGCGAAGAAGGCGTCGCAACCGCGGTTCAAGGCGGCGCGCTGGTGAGCTTGCCCGCCTCGGCCCTCGCCTGGGTGCAGGCCCCGGTCGCAGCGATCGACCTGGAGATGACGGGTCTCGACGCGGAGGCGGATCGCATCGTTGAGGTCGCGGTCGTCGAAGCCGTTGGGGCGCAGGTCACCTCGACCTGGTCAACACTCGTGCGCCCAGATCGACCGATGGGCAAGTCGGCGGCGCGGGTCACGGGCCTGACCGACGCGGCGCTGATCGATGCTCCCACGTGGGACGAGGTCGCCGACGAGGTGGGGCGGCGGATCGCGGGCCGGGTCGTCCTCGGTCATCGGGTCGGCTCCGATCTGGCCTTTCTCGCGGCCGCGGAGACGCGGCGTGGGCGCGCGCCGTGGCCGCTCGATGCGGTCGACACGCACGCTTGGGCCTCGCGGTGGCTCGCCCTTCGGAGCCATCGCCTCGCCGACGTCTGTGCCGCGTTCGGCCTCGCCGCCGTCCCCTCGCACCGCGCCCTCGCCGACGCCGTCGCGACGCACGCGTGCTGGGTCGCGCTCGCTGGGTGGCGTGATCCCGACGGCACGGCCTCGGTCGACGCCCTGCGCGCCGCCTGGGCGTCCGATGACCCCAATGGGCCGCTCCGTACGGCGCTGTGGCGGCGCGCGCTCGATGCGGCGCGCCTCGGTGAGCGCGTCCGCCTCGTCTACGTCGGTCGCGACGGCGACGATCGGGTCGTGCGGACCACCCGAGAGGTCACACTTCGCGCCTCGCAGGGCGATCAGGTCGTGGGGTTCTGCCACCTTCGGGGGGAGGAGCGCGCGTTCCGCCGCGCGAGGATCGAGGCGCTCGTTCCCCTCCATCCCTCGGCGGACGCGGCAGGCTCGCCGCAGATCGGATAGTCGCGCGCCGGGGAGGTCCCGTGACGACGATTCGTTCCATCGCCTGGTCGACGCTGATCGTGCTCGCCGCTGGGTGCGGCGCGGGCGAAGCGCTGGCGCCTGCGCCGACCGACGCGCAGAAGCTGCTCGCCGATCGCGACGCGACGATCGCGACGCAGTCTGCCAAGATCGCGGAGTTCGAACGGCGGCTCGCCGAGATCGAGGTGCTGATGGAGCGCCTCTCCACGCGGCTGGACGCGGCCGAAGGCCGTGACCGCGACCAGTCCGACCGCCTCAACGCGATGCACAACCTCTCGCGGTGCTTTGCCGACCTTCAGCCCACGGCCGACAACGTCCACCACGAGTTCCTGACGCACGCCGAGGCGCGGCTGTGCGGGGATCGGGGGCTGCGGTGAGCGGGCCCAACTTGGTCCTGTGGTACGCGCGCTACACCCGCGCCAACCGCCCGCGTTGGGCGCTCGAGGAGCTCGGAATCGCCTATGCGCTGGAGCGTCTCGACCTCAAAGAGGGGGAGCAACGCCAGCCGCGCTACCTCGCGGTCAACCCGTTCGGCACGGTCCCCACGCTCGTGATCGACGGCGTACCGATGCTCGAGTCGTCCGCCCAAGTTCAGTGGATCGCGGAGCTGGCCCCCGGGCTCGCGCCCGCGCCGGGATCGAAGGAGCGCGCCGCTTACCTCGCGTGGTTCGCTTGGTCGCTCGCGACCCTCGAGGCGCCGATCCACGGCTACGCGCTCCACACCCGCTGGTGGCCCGAGGATCGTCGCTCGGCGGCCGTCGCAGAGGACGCCAAGGGAAAGGTACGCGCAGCGCTGGGCTACCTGCAGGCCGCGCTCGACGGCCGGGACGCCCTGCTGCCTTCGGGCTTCTCAGCGGCCGACATCGTCGTCGCCTCCAACGTGCTGTGGGCGCGCTCGATGGGGTTGGTCGACGAGTTCCCCGCGCTCGTCGCTTGGGGCAGCAAGTTGCAGCAGCGTCCCGCTTGGAAGCGGGCGAACGCCGACTAGTCTCGCGCGCCGCTCGACACATCGCTTCCCGTTGTTGTGACGCTCGTGCTACGACGCGGGCACGCAGGGGGCGGACATGGTCGGCGAGATGACGTTGCTCTCGGGGTCGAGCAATCGCGCGTTGGCGGAGGGCATCGCGAACGCGCTCGGCACGCGTCTGGCGAGCGCCAACGTCGGTCGGTTCTCCGACGGAGAGACGCGCGTCGAGATCCATGAAAACGTCCGCGGACGCGACGTCTTCCTGATCCAGAGCACGTGCTCGCCGAGCAACGACCACTTGATGGAGCTGCTGATCATGGCCGACGCGTGCCGACGCGCGTCTGCGGGGCGGATCACAGCCGTGATCCCGTACTTTGGCTACGCACGCCAGGACCGCAAGGTTCAGTCGCGCGCCCCGATCACGGCGCGGCTCGTCGCCGATCTGCTCGAAGCGGCGGGCGTCGACCGGGTGCTCACGATGGATCTGCACGCTGGGCAGATCCAGGGGTTCTTCCGCATCCCCGTCGACAATCTGCATGCGCAACCGCTCCTGTTGGAGGAGATGGGCCGGGCGCTGGGCGGGACCGAGTCGGTCATTGTGTCGCCGGACGCTGGCGGTGTGGAGCGCGCTCGCAGCTATGCCGCCCACCTCGGTGCGACCCTCGCGGTCATCGACAAGCGAAGGAGCAAGCCCAACGAGTCGGAGGTCATGCACCTGATCGGCGAGGTGGACGGGCGCCATGCCTGCATCGTCGACGACATGATCGACACGGCGGGCACGCTTGCGAAGGGGGGCGAGGCCGTCCGTGCGCACCACGCGGCCCGGGTGCTCGCCGCGGCCACGCATCCTGTCCTTAGCGGCCCCGCGGTGTCACGGATCGAAGCGTCGGTGTTCGAGCGCGTGTTGGTCACCGACACCATCCCGCTCGGCCCCGACGCCGCCGGCAGCAGCAAGATTCAGGTCATCTCGGTCGCTCCTCTGTTTGCGCGTGCGATCCGCGCGATCCATCAGAACGACTCCATCCGGCGCCTGTTCCTCGAGGATGGCGCCTGAGGGGGATGGATCCGGGCGTCTCGCTTCGCCAACGTTCGGTTGACGGAGCCGGGGGGATGCGATAGCAGGGCGGGCCTTCTCCCATCTTCGGGAGGGGTTCGCTGTCCCGGTCGCGTTCGCGACCCTTCGTCCAGGGGATGGCTGACGGCAGCTCGCTGCCGTCTCCTCGCGGCTCGCGCTCGCGCGTCCCGTGGTCCCTGGTCGACGTCAAGGGCAGTTCGAACCCGCACGTCTCAGGTTCACCACGAGAGGTCCCTATGAGCTCCAACGCTGCGACGATCGCCGCCACGCGCCGCGACGACTCGGGCAAGGGCGCCGCCCGCAAGCTGCGCGCTGCCGGCCAGATCCCGGCCATCGTCTACGGTCAGGGCACCGAGGCCACCGCGATCGCCCTCGATCCGAAGCCGCTCCTTGAGGTCTTCCGCAAGACCCAAAACCGCAACACCCGCATCAACATCGATCTCGGCGACGAGACGATCGCGGCGCTCGTTCGCGAGGCCCAGCGTCACCCGGTGTCGCGCGATGTGCTGCACATCGACTTCTACCGCGTCGTCGAGGGCACGCCCGTCAAGGTGCTCGTCCCCGTCAAGCCGGTCGGCAAGCACGCGGGCGCCTCGCTCGGTGGCCGCATCGACGTCGTCCGCCGCGACCTGTGGGTCACCTGCGACCCCAACGCGATCCCCGACTACGTCGAGGTCGACGTGACGCCGCTCAACATCGGCGACATCGTCAAGGTGAGCACGATCGCCGTCGGCGGCGGTACCATCGCCTTCGACCAAGACTTCCCTGTCGTCCGTTGCGTCGGCAAGAAGAAGTGATCGGTCGCCCCGCATGCACTTGATCGTCGGCCTCGGCAACCCTGGCGCGCGCTACGCGGACACTCGGCATAATGCCGGGTTCCTCGTCGCGGACGTGCTTGCGCGTCGCGCCGGGGCCTCGATCGACCGCGATCAATGCGGGGCGAAGATCGCCAAGGCGCAGCTCGGTGGTCACCCCATCGTTTTGGCCAAGCCGCAGTCGTTCATGAACCTGTCTGGGGGACCCACCCAGCAGCTTCGGGACTTCTTCAAGGTCGAGATGGCGCGCGTCGTCGTCGTCCACGATGAGTTGGACCTGCCGTTTGGCGAGGTCCGGGTCAAAGTCGGCGGCGGACACGCGGGCCACAACGGACTCCGCGATTTGATCGCCCGCGTCGGCGCCGACTTCGTCCGCGTCCGCGTCGGCATCGGCCGCCCGCCCGCTGGGTGGGAAGTCGCCGACTTCGTCCTCGCGCGTTGGTCCACCGAAGAAGCCACGCAGGTCGTCGACCTCGTCGACGACGCAGCCAACCTTGTCCAAACCGTCCTCACCGAAGGGGTGCAACGCGCCCAGCAAGCGGTGGGGGCGCCCCGTCGCGCGGCTTCGGCCGCCCCATCCCGTATCCAGCTCCCGCGCAGCGGGGGCCCGTCCACCGCGTCCTGAGCGCGGTACGGTCCAGATTGGAGGTCCCTTGTTCAACGAGTACGAGATCGTCTTCATCGTTCGTCCCGATGTCGACGAGACCGAGACCATGGCCGCGCTCACCCGCATCACCGACGCCGTGACCGAGCTCGGCGGGCACGTCCTCCTTCGTGAGGACTGGGGCAGCCGCAAGCTCGCCTACCCCCTCAAGAAGAACGTCCGCGGCCGCTACCTGATGCTCGTCGTCGTGACGCCGGCCGCCTCGATCCTCGAGATCGAGCGCCGGATGCGCCTCGACGACCGTCTTCTCCGCTTCCTCACCGTCAAGATCGAGGACGTCCTCGACGTTCCGGCGCACCTCGCGGCTGCGCAGGAGTCGGGCCGCGCCCAGGCCGAGATCCGTCGCCGGATCGAGGTCGAGGAGGAGGAGCCCGAGGACGACGACTACGAGATGGCCGACCTCGGCGCGCTCGACTGATCCGGCACCCAGAAAAGCACCAGGGAGAACACCATGCTCGTCATCCTGCAGAAGGAAGTCCAAAATCTGGGCGACGCCGGTTCGGTTGTGAAGGTCCGCGCGGGCTACGGCCGCAACTTCCTCATCCCGAACGGTTTTGCCATCCCGGCCAACGAGGGGAGCGTCCGCGTCCTCGAGCACCAAAAGCGCATGGCGGAGGCCATCCGCCGCAAGCAGCTCGCCGCCGCCCAAGCGCTCGCCGATCAGGTCGGCAAGATCAGCCTGACCTTCCGCCGCGAAGTCGGCGGAGAGGGCAAGCTTTTCGGCTCGGTCACCCCCAAGGACATCGCCGAGGCGCTCGCCGCCGAGGGCGTCACGATCGACCGTCGTTCGATCCAGCTCGACGACGCGATCCGCGCGTTGGGCGTGGTCGAAGTGGCGATCCGCCTTCACAAGGACGTGTCCGCCAAGATCCGCGTCTACGTGTCCGAGGCTCGCTGAGCCGACGTCACCGGCGTCCGGTCTCGGGCGCCACGGCACCATCGCCCCGCGGAGCCTGTCTTCGCGGGGTCGATGTTTTTTGCGGGGCGTGCTTCGCTTGCGCTCAGAGGTCGAGTGCGCTGAGTCCGCCGTCGTCGACCGTGTCGAAGCGCGCGAAGTTGCCGCGGAACGCGAGCTTGACGGTGCCGGTGGGGCCGGAGCGCTGCTTGGCGATGATCACTTCGGCGAGGCCCTTGTCGGCGCTGTCTTGGTGGTAGTACTCGTCGCGGTAGATGAACAGGATCAAGTCGGCGTCCTGCTCGATCGCGCCCGACTCGCGCAGGTCGGAGACCATCGGCCGCTTCTCTTGACGCTGCTCGACGCCGCGGTTGAGCTGGCTCAGC
>JBEIFN010000086.1:0-7786 GCA_040382435.1 Alphaproteobacteria bacterium | reverse complement strand
GGGCGCGAAGCACCACGCCGTTGGCTGCACCTGAACCCGCCTCTGCGGGGCGTTCGACGACGGTGAGCTTGTCGCCGAAGCGCCAATCCAACGTCTCTTCCGGCAGCGAGACCCCCATGGGCAGTTTGGTTCGGATGGCGTCGGCGAGCGTGCGCTTGAGGCTCTTGGCATGCATGTTCGCGACGGTCGCGAGGTCGGCATCGACGACGACCAAGGCGGGCGCGCCGGCGACGGCTGCAGGATCGGCCGCGGTCACGCCGAGCAAGGCGAGGCCAAGGCTGTTGGCTTCGGGGACGACGAGGAGCAGCTGCGCCGGGCGCCCTGCCGCGACCAAGGCCTGCGCCACGCGGGCGGCGGCAGCTGCGACGGCGGCGCCATGCTGCGTTCCGCCCACGACGACGGGGCGGGTCGCGGCGAGCAGGTCGGTCGCGACGGCGCCGGCCTCGCCCGTGCCGACGCCGGTGGTGATCGCGGCGCACACGGCGTCGGCGAACGCGACGAGACCGGCGGGGTCAGCTTGGTGGACGCTCGCGCACTCGGCGGCCAGTCGGCTCGGCGTGCACAGCGCCATGTGCAGGCCCGAGGTGGCGCCGGTCATCGCGGTGCGGAGCGCGAGATCGTGCCAAGCCTGAATGCCCGTCTTCTCCGCGGCGTCCCGCGCGCGGCGCCACGCGGTCTGGCGCAGCGCGAGGGCGAGGCGGGGGGCGGTGTCCGAGACGTTTTCGCCGAGCACGAACGCGCCGTCCGCGCGCTCGACGTCCTGCACGGTCGCGAGCGGGACGCCTGCGTTGCGCATCGCATCGAGCGCGGTGCTGATCGCCTCGATCTCGCCCGCGGGGGCTGCGGCGAAGACGCGCTTGGCGCCGAACAGCTGCTGGAGCGCGAACACGGTCTCGAGCGAGGTGCGCCCGCCGACCAGCACCAAGCCGCCGTCGGACGCTGCCGCGGCGAGCGCGTCGATGCCGGCTTGGGGCTCGGCTTCGGTGAAGGCGCCGTCGTGACGGACGCGCACGTGCAGCGGCCGCGTCTTGTCGTTGGTGTGCTCGTAGCCGTACCGTCCGCGGTCGCAGAGGAAGTAGCCGTTGACCTCGGCGTGGAAGCGGTTCTGCACGCCGCGCACGGTGCCGTAGCGCTCGCCGGGCACAAGGTTGCAGCCCACCGCACACCCGTTGCAGACGCTCGGGGCGGTCGCGAGGTCCCACTTGCGGGCGTAGTGCTTGCGAACGGTCTTGTCGGTGAACACGCCGGTCGGGCAGACCTCGGCGAGGTTCCCTGCGAACTCGCTCTGCAGCGTGCCGTCGGTCTCGCGTCCAAAGAAGACGTGGTCCTTGCTCGCCTGCGCCTGTAGGTCGTGCCCCCCGGCGTAGTCGTTGTAGTACCGGACGCAGCGGTAGCACGTGATGCACCGGTTCATCTCGTGATGGATGAGCGGCCCAAGGTCTTGGTTTTGGTGCGTGCGCTTGGGGTAGCGGTGCTTGCGGACACTGTGGCCCGTCATCACCGTCATGTCCTGCAGGTGACATTGGCCGCCCGCGTCGCAGACCGGGCAGTCATGCGGGTGGCTCGTCATCAGCCATTCGACGATCTGACGGCGGAAATCCTTGGCTTCGGCATCGTCGACGCTGACGCGCATGTCGCCTTGGCACGGCGTCATGCACGACATCACGAGCCGACCGTTCTTGTCGTCGGCGTTCTGGTACTGCTTGACCGCGCACAGGCGGCACGCCCCGACCGCGCCCAAGCCCGGGTGGTAGCAGAAGTACGGGACGTCCTTGCCGGCGCTCAACAGCCCCGAGAGGAGGTTGTCGCCGTCGGGGATCTCGACGCGCTCACCATCGACTTCGACCCACGCCATGTCACACCCCTGCCGAACGGCGGGCGGCCCAAGCTTCGAACTCGGGACGGAAGTACTTGATCGCGCTCTGCAAAGGCTCTGCGGCCCCAGGTGCGAGCGCGCAGAAGGTCATGCCCGGCCGGAGCAGCCAAGCGTGTCGTTTCAGCTCGTCGACGTCCTCAAGGATGCCCTCGTTGCGGAGCATCCCGTCGAGGATGCGCTCGGCGCGGCGCAGCCCGTCGCGGCACGGTGTGCACCAGCCGCACGATTCCTGGGCGAAGAACGCGATCAGGTTGTGCGTGACGCCGACGATGTCCTGCTTGTCGTCGACCGCGATCAACTGTCCCGTGCCCATACGCGAGCCGGCCTTGCCGATCGTCGTGTAGTCGAACGCGAGATCGAGGTGCTCGGGCATCAGGAAGTCGGTCGACGCGCCGCCGGGCAGGAAGCACTTGAGCGCGTAGCCATCGGCCATGCCGCCTGCGTGGTCTTCGAACACCTCGCGCACGGTGACGCCGAGCGGCAGCTCCCACGTGCCCGGGCGCTTGACCCGACCGGACGCGCCGTAGAGCTTGGTGCCGCCGCCGTCGGTCGAGCGCGAGAGTCCGAGGAACCACTCGGCACCGAGGCGCACGATTCCGGGAACGTTGCAGATCGTCTCGATGTTGTTGACGATGGTGGGCTTTCCCCACAGTCCGGAGACAGCGGGGAAGGGTGGCTTGGCGCGCGGGTTGGCGCGGCGGCCTTCGAGCGCGTTGATCAGGGCCGTCTCTTCGCCGCAGATGTACCGCCCGCCGCTCGTGTGCAGGATGATGTCGAGGGCGTAGCCCGAGCCAAAGCACGAAGGCCCGCAGAATCCGGCGGCGTAGGCCTCCGCGATCGCGGCCTTGAGCAGCTGTTCGCCTTTGAGGTATTCGCCGCGGAGGAAGATGTAGGCGGTGGTGGCCTGGATGGCGTACGAGGCGCAGATCACGCCCTCGATCAGCAGGTGTGGGTCGCCCTCGACGAGCATGCGGTCCTTGAAGGTGCCCGGCTCCATCTCGTCACCGTTGACGACGAGGTACTTGATCGGCGAGGTTCCCGGTCCTTGCTTGACGAGGCCCCACTTGGTGCCGGCAGGGAAGCCCGCGCCGCCTCGGCCGCGCAGGTTGGCCTTTTGCACGACGCCAACGACGTCGGCGGGCTGCATCGTGCGGAACATCTCGCGCGCCGCCTCGTAGCCTCCGGCGGCGACGTAGCCGGCGAGATCGAGCGGCCCGCGTGCGGGGTCGATGTTCCTGGTGAGCGGACGGTCGGTCATGGCGTCCCCCCTTGGCGGCGGCGGGGTCCGTTGCCGCGGTGTTGGCTCAGGATCCCGTCGAGCGCGTCGATCGACACGTCGTGGTAGAGGGCGTCGTTGACCATCATCGCGGGGGCATGGTCACAACAGCCGAGGCATTGCGTCGGGATGAGCGTGAACTCGCCGTCCGCCGTCGTCTCGCCTCGTCCAACGCCGAGTTTGTCGCACAGCGCGTCGCGCAAGCTGTTGCAGCCGAGGAGGTAGCAGCTGATCGACTCGCAGAACAGGATGACGTTCTCGCCGACCGGGCTGCGGTAGATCTGGTTGAAGAAGGTCGCGACGCCGTCGAGCTCCGCCGGGCTCATGTCGAGCATCTCGGCGATGCTGGTGATCGCGTCGTCGGGGACCCAGCCGCGGCGCCGCTGGACGATCTTCATCGCCTCGATGCAGGCGGCGCGCTTTTCGGGGTAGTGGTGGAGATCGTGTTCGATCTCGGCGCGTTCTTCGGCGGAGAGCATCAGCGATCCAGGTCAGCGAGGATGAAGTCCATGGCGGCCAAGATCGCCATGAGGTCGGCGATGGTCCCGCCTGCGGTGAGCAGGGGGATCATCTGCATGTGGGCGAACGATGGCGTGCGGATGCGCGTACGGTACGACGTCGTGCTGCCGTCGGAGGTGAGTGCCCAGCCCGTGACGCCCTTGCTCGCCTCGATCGGGATGCAGGCTTCGCCAGCCGGGATCACCGGACCCCAGCTGACGCCGAGGAAGTGGTGGATGAGCGTCTCGATGTCGTGCATCGTGCGCTCCTTGGCGGGTGGCGTCGTGAGCGGGTGGTCGGCCTTGTAGGGGCCGGCCGGCATGTTCGCGACGCACTGCTCGATGATTTTCAGCGACTCGCGCATCTCTTGGAAGCGAACCCACGAACGGGTCCAGGCGTCGCCGCGGTTGGCGGTGGGCACGTCGAAGGTGAAGTTCTCGTAGCCGCTGTACGGGCGCGCCTTGCGCAAGTCCCAGTCGACGCCGAGCGCGCGCAGGCCCGCACCCGTGACGCCCCAGTCGAGCGCCTCTTCGAGGTTGAACTCACCGATGCCGACGGTGCGTGCCTTGAGGATGGCGCTGCCCATGACGAGCTTTTCGTACTCGTCGAGCCGTGGCGGGAGCCAGTCGAGGAACTCGCGGAACAGGCGCTCCCAGCCATTGGGCAGGTCGGCCGCGGTGCCGCCGAGCCGGAACCAAGCCGGGTGCATGCGGCCGCCGGTGACGGCCTCGACGATGTCGAACGCCTTCTCGCGGTCGGTGAACATGTAGAAGACGGGGCTGAGCGCGCCGATGTCCTGCGCGAACGTGCCGAGCCAGACGAGGTGGCTGCACAGCCGGAACAGCTCGCTCATCATTACGCGGATGGTGGCGGCACGTGCGGGAACCTGGATGCCGGCGAGCGTCTCGAGCGACATCAAGTACCCAAGGTTGTTCATCACCCCGGAGAAGTAGTCGACGCGGTCGGTGTAGGGGATGTAGCTGTGCCACGACTGACGCTCGCCCATCTTCTCGGCGCCGCGGTGGTGGTAGCCGATGTCGGGGATTGCGCGGACGATCTCTTCGCCGTCGAGCTGCAGGACGAACCGGAGGAGGCCGTGGGTGCCCGGGTGCTGCGGACCGAGGTTGAGGAACATGAAGTCGGAGCGCTCACGCTCCCGCTTCATGCCCCAGTCGGCGGGATCGAACGCGAGCGCGGCCATCTCCTGCTCGCGTTTCTCCATCGTCAAGCGGAACGGGCCGGCCTCGGTGGCGCGCGCGGGGTGGTCCTTGCGCAGCGGGTGGCCAGGCCACGTCGGGGGCATCAGGATGCGCCGCAACCCCGGGTGCCCCTCGAAGTGAAACCCGAGCATGTCGAAGGCTTCGCGCTCGTACCAGTCCGCGTTCGGGTACACGCCGCTGAGCGTCGGCGCGGTCGGCGGCTCGCCCGCGAGCGCCACCTTGAGCCGCACGTCGTGGCTGTGAAACGGCGACGTCAGGTGCACGATCAGGGTGAAGTCCGAGATCGGCGTGCCGACCGGCCGGTGAACGCGCATCCGCTCGTCGACGCCGTGCAGGTCGAGCAGCATCGGGTAGGTGCGAAGCGCGTGCAGACGCAGGAAGCGAGCGACGGCGACGATCTCGGTGCGCGCGACCCAGATCGTCGGGATGCCGTCGGCGGTGACCTGCGGCACCAGCGTGGCGTCGGGGAACGCGGCACGAAGCTCGTCGAGCGGGCTCGGCATCACAAAGCGGTTCGGGGCGTTCATGCGATCTCCGTCGGGGGACGGAGCTTGGTCGTGGCGCGGCGCTCGGCGGCCAGTGCGTCCCGGAACGACGGCGTCTCGGGCTTGAGCACGTCCTGCGGACCGACCATCCACGACAGCGGACGCCGCTCCTTGCCGACCTGCTCTTGGAGCATCACGAGGCCTTGCAAGAACGCCTCGGGGCGCGGCGGGCACCCGGGAACGTAGAGGTCGACGGGCAGGATCTTATCGATGCCTTGGACGACGCTGTAGATGTCGTACATGCCGCCGCTGTTGGCGCACGAACCCATCGAGATGACCCAGCGCGGCTCCATCATCTGCTCGTAGAGGTGTTGGATGACGGGCGCCATCTTCATGAAGACGGTGCCCGCGACGATCATCACGTCGGCCTCGCGCGGTGTCCCGCGGATGACCTCGGACCCGAACCGCGCGACGTCGTACTCGGACGTCAGCGCCGTCGCGAACTCGACGTAGCAGCAGGAGAGGCCGAAGTTGAACGGGTAAAGGGAGTTCTTGCGACCCCAAGCGACGAGGTCGTCGAGCTTGGCCATCGCGACGACCTTGCGGACGGCCCCTTCGACCGCGCCCTCGTCGGGGAGCGGCGCGGGTGCACCGGGGCGGGTGAGCGTGTACTTCATGCGGAGGCTCCCGGTTCGGACGCCGAAACTTCGGGCTCGGGTGCGACGTAGGACGCGTTTCGCCGGTAGGCGGCGAGTCGGTCGGCGTCGGGTTCGGGCGCCTTGCGGCCCGCAGGACCGCCGTCGAGCGCGCCGCCGCGCCACAGCCAAGCGAGCCCGACGAGCAGGATCACGGCGAACACGACGATCTTGGCGTAGCCGTCCCAGCCGAGCTCGCGCGCGGCGCGGACCCAGACATAGAGGAACACGGTCTCAAGGTCGAACGCGACGAACAGTGCGCCGATCAACCAGAACCAGGCGCCCTGTCGCATCCACGCTTGTCCCGTGACCGAAATGCCGGACTCGTACGGCTCGCCGGTGGCCTTTTCGTTGTGGTGCGTGCCGAGCACAAAGCTGACCGCGAGCATGCCGAGCACCGTGGCCGCGATCGCGGCGGCGTAGAGTGCCATCGGCCAAGGATACGACGTCATCCGCCCTCCGCGGCGCTGCTCTGGACCAGGGATCCAGTGAGCGGCGGCGGGCGGTTACCACGACGCGCGAGCGTGGTCACGGCGTGTTTTCGTCGGTGTGACACCTCGTGGGGGCGTTGACCCGTTGACGGCGGTAAATTCTTTAGGGGGCGGTGCTCGATGCAAGGGATTCGAGTCTTGTTTTTGATGGCGGTGTTCGCGTGCAGGTCTGGCGAGGACGTACCTGCGACGGGGGATACCTCTGCGGCATGGGATGAGACCGACCCCTCGACCTGGACCCCATACCCGCCCGTGACGCCTGACTTCCGCGTGATGGACGCGCCATTCGAGGACCTGCCCCTCGCGTCGTACCGGCCCGAGGCGATGACGGCGCTCGTCGTGCTGCTCCACGGCACCGGGGGCGATGGCCCGAATTTGGTCGACACCACCGAGACGGTGGCGATCCTCAACGCGCTCGTGGCCCGTGGGATGGGGTTCGTGGCCCCAACGAGCGACGACCGGGTGGGTCGCGTCTGGGACACCCGGACGGCGCCTGACGCCAACGCTGACGTGGCGCGGTTGGTGCGGCTCCGTGAGACGCTGATCACCAACAGCGTGCTGACCGCCGAAACTCCGATTGTTTTGTGGGGCTTCTCGAACGGCGGCACGTTCGCTTCGTACCTTTCGAACGCGCTACCCGCGCTCGGCTGGCCGATCCGCGCGACCGCGATCCACGGGATGACGGGCAGCGGCGATCGGTACCGCACGCCGGGCCCAGGCCCCGTGTGGTGGTCGATCGGCGAACACGACGACAAGATCGAGCTGTCGCAAGGCCAGGCGCAGTACGAGGATCACGTCGCCAGTGGTCGCGTAGGCGCATGGCGGCCCCACTTGGAAGGCGCGCTAGAACCCTTACGGTTCATGCGGACGGGCTACTACGACGCGTCGGAGTCGGTGACGATTTTTCGCCAAGCGGTCGACGCGGGCTTGGTGAACGCCCAGGGGCTCCGCCTGTTCCCGGCCGAATCGCTCGAAGGGGCGATCAACGCGTTCACGCGTGACAACGACGTCCTGTATGAGAAGCCGGCGACCGCGGTGCTCAAGGTTGTGTTCGCCGGGCATGCGGTGAACGGGGCGTATGCGGACGAGGAGGCTGCGTTCTTGTCGGCGCCGCCGATGCCTTGATGGATGATTGGCCGGAGCCGGCGTTGGATGCGGACACGGAATGGAGCACACGTTACGTTGCGAAGCGGGAGGCGTTCATGTCCACCATTCACGTGCGTCGCGGGCTCGATCTGCCGATCG
>JBEIFN010000085.1:0-7787 GCA_040382435.1 Alphaproteobacteria bacterium | reverse complement strand
CGACGCCGACGGCGACACCTACGGCAACTCGGCCTCGTTCGTGCTCGCGTGCACGGCGCCTGGCGCGACCGGTTGGGTGACGCGCGGTGGCGACTGTGCCGACACCAGCCCCACGCGCAACCCCGCGGCTGCCGAAGCGTGCGACGCCAGCAACCTCGATGAAGACTGTGATGGCTTGTCCGACGACGCCGACGTGCTCGGCGCTGCCCCCACAGGGCGCCTGACCTTCTACACCGACGCCGACGCCGATGGGTACGGATCGGGTTCCGTGCTGGCCTGCGATGCCTCGGCCGGGCGCAGCTCGTTGTCGGGCGACTGCAACGACGGCGAGGCCTCGATCAACCCGGGCGCGACCGAGGTCGTCGCCGACGGGGTCGACCAGACCTGCGACAGCAAGGAGGCTTGCTACGTCGATGCGGACAACGACAGCTACGGCACCTCGGTCACTGCACTCACCCCGCTCAACGTCCTGAGCTGCGTCACCGCGGTCAACCTCGCGGCGGTCTCGGGCGACTGCAACGACAGCAGCGCAGTCGTCACCAACACCCAGGCGCTGTGGTTCTACGACGGCGACGCGGACGGCTACGGCGTCACGGCCACGGCCACGCTTTCGTGCAGCGCACCCACGGCCACCGGCTGGGTGATCACGCCCGGCGACTGCGCCGACAACAACAGCGCCGTTTCACCCGGGGATGCCGAGACCTGCAACCTCACCGACGACAACTGCGACGGCCTCGTCGACAACGGCGCGACCGGACAGCTCACGTACTATCGCGACGCCGATGCCGACGGCTACGGCACCTCCAGCACCACAACGACCGCGTGCTTCCGCCCGGACGGCTACGCCGTGCTGAGCACCGACTGCGATGACGCACGCGCGACGCGGTTCCCTGGCGGCGCCGAGGTCTGTGACGGACTCGACAACGACTGCAACGCAGCGACCGCGATCGACGCCGCTGCCGTCGACGCGCCCCTGTGGGCCGCCGACGCCGACGCTGACGGGTACGGAGTTGCGGCCACGACACGGAGCTGCACGCAGCCTGCGAGCACCGTGCCCGCCGGCGGCGCGGTCGACTGCTTGGACAGCAACGCGGCGATCAACCCCGGTGCCGCTGAGCAGTGCGGCGACGCCGTCGACAGCAACTGCAACGGCTCTCAAAACGACGGCGCCGTTACCGTCACGTGCTACCCCGACGTCGATCTTGACGGGTTCGGCGTGAGCGGGGCGACCACGAACGCCTGCGACGTCTGCCCACCGGGGAAGTCGGCAGCAAACACGGACTGCAACGACGTGATCGCAGACAACGGCGCCCTCGACTACCCTGGCGCGTTCGAGACCTGTGATGCGACCGACAACAACTGCAACGGCAGCAAGGATGAGGCCGCCGACTGTGGCCCCTTCACCACGCGGTACGACGACCCGATCACCGACAAGGTCTACCTCGCGATCAACTTCGAGCTGCCTTGGGCCGACGCACAAACGTGGTGCAACGACGTCGGCTACGAGCTCGCCACCTGGACGGTCGCCGCGGACGCTGCTGACATGGTCAGCTTGGCGTTCGCGCTGCTCCCTTCGAAGCCATGGATCGGGTACCGCTACCAGTCCTCGCCTTCGGCCGGCTGGTACGCCCAACGAGGGCTGGCACCGGTAGGTTCGACCGCCGCGATCGCGTCGACGCTCCTTCCGACGCTGACGGGTTCGCTCACGACCGACGACGCCGTCTACGTCGACGGTGCCACGGCCCTTCGAGCCGACGACGTCGCCGCCGCCCGAAGCTTCCTCTGCTCGACGCCTCGATGAGCGCCTTGACATCGTCTTGACAAAAGTTTGGGCGGTGGCCTCCGATACCCCTACCATCGGAGGTCACCATGATGATGGTCGTCGCAGGTCTACTGAGCAGCGCTTGGGCCGGTGGTAGCTACATCCTCCCCACGCCGGACGCGCTGCGCTCCGTCGACACCTCCGTACTCGTCCACAACGCGGAGCCGCAGCAGGACAAGGGCACGCTCAAGCGCGGCTGGCACGCCGACATCACGGTTGGCACCGATGTGCCGGTCGACATCGGTGCCCGCCTCGCCGTCGAGACCCCGATCGGCCTGCGGCTGTTCGGTGAGGTCGGCGGCATGCCCCAGGGCTACCAGACGGTGACCAGCGCCGTGGCCGGCCTCGCCGACACCCAAGGCCGCAACGTCTCGGCCGCCGTCGACCAGACGATGCAGAGCGCCTTCTCGGGGGCCGCCGGCTTGAGCCTGCGCCCGATGCCGAACAAGGGTTTGGTGGCCGACGTCGGCTGGCGTCGCATGAACCTGCGCGGCGAGGGCTCGGTGGCGAGCATCGCCTCGGCGCTCGGCTACGGCGCGCAGATCGGCGCCTCCGCGGAGCAGCCGTGGACGTCGAAGACGACGATGGATCAGGTCATCACCCGCGTGGGCTGGATGTGGGAGCCTGCCGAGCAGCTGATCGTCCGCCTCGACGTGGGCGCGGCGATCACCGTGGCCGCCGACACCTCCCTCGCCACGGCCGACGGCTCCGCTCCCGAGCCTACCTACGCCGCGTTCGCCGAGGTCGCGTCGGCGCAGTTCGACCAGACCCTGCGCCGCTTCGGCCACCTGCCGACGGTCGGCTTCTCGGTGGGCTGGCGCCCCCGCTGAACCTGACGGTCTCAGGAGCCGAAGGCAGCGATCCCCGTGAGCGCGCGTCCGACGATCAGCCCGTGGACGTCATACGTCCCCTCGTAAGTGTTCACCGTCTCGAGGTTCATCAGGTGGCGCATGACGGGGTACGCGTCCGAGATCCCGTTGGCGCCCAACATGTCGCGCGCCGTCCGCGCGGTCTCCAGCGCGCGCCCGACGTTGCTCCGCTTGAGCAGGCTGACGGCCTCTGCGCAGTCCTGTCCGTCGTCGAACAACGCCGCGAGGCGCCACGCCGCGAGTGAGGCGTAGGCCAGATCGCTGGCCATCTCGACGAGCTTCGTCTGCACCAGCTGCGACGCTGCCAAGGGGCGTCCGAAGGCGCGCCGCGTGGCGACATACGCCCGCGCGACCGCCAGACACGTCCGCGCCGCACCGGTGACGCCCCACGCGATGCCGAAGCGCGCCCGGTGCAAGCACGCGAACGGTGCTGCGAAGCCACGCGCGCCGTCGAGTACATCGCCCTCCGGAACGAACACGCCGTCCAGTTGCAGGCGGCCTGTCAACGACGCACGAAGCGACCACCGCCCCTCGTGGGCAGGTGTCTCAAGGCCGACGGCACCCGCGCGAACGAGAAAGCCACGTAGCTTCCCCTCTTCGTCCTTGGCCCAGACGAGGATTACATCGGCGATCGCCGCGTTGGTGATCCATGCCTTCGCCCCCGTGATGGACCAGCCCCCGGGAACCCGCCGAGCCCGCGTCGTCATCGACCCCGGATCCGACCCATGATCCGGCTCGGTCAACGCGAACGCACCCACCAACGTGCCGCGGGCAAGGCCGGGAAGCCACTCCGCCCGTTGCGCCTCAGAGCCGAATCGCCAGATCGGATCCATGACCAAGCTGGACTGAACGCTGAGCACGGAACGGTAACCCGAGTCGATCGCCTCGATCTCCCGCGCGACCACGCCATACGTGAGGTACGACGCACCCGCGCCAAACGGTGCCGGCAACGTGACGCCAAGGAGCCCCGCCTCCCCGAAGGCACGCACGATCGAACGATCGAAGCCCTCCGTCCGAAAATCCTCCACCACACGCGGCGCAAGGACCTCGTCGGCGACTCGCCTCGCCGTGGACGCAAACGCCCTCGCCTCAGGCGTCAGCAACGCCTCGACCGAGAGCAAGTCCAGCCCGTCGTACGACACCGTCACAGCAGCTCCTGCCCACCGAGCATCGGACGCAGCGCCTCGACGAACGCCTCGGCCATCAGCCGGTAGCCGGCCTCATTGCAGTGGCAGCGGTCCGGCGAGATGTAGTCTTCTCGACGCTCAAAGCGTTCTTGGAACCTCGGCCTAAGGTCCAAGAAGGGGACCCCTCGGGCCTGCGCCACCGACTGCACCTCGGGGTACAACGCGTCGGGGTACGAAGAGAACACGATGTCGACGTCGTGGCGTTGCGCGATGTCGATCATGCGGCCGATGTCCGCCTCGAACGCTTCGCGGACGCGCGCCGACAGGTCGGTACCGCCCGGAGTCCCCGCCAACGCCGAGGCGAGCCGCTGGTGCAGCGGGTTGGTGGCGATGTCGGCCACATCCTCCACGAACACCAGCACATCTCCCGCCCGCCCCTCGTCGTGGAAGCTGCGCGCGAGCGACCAATACAACGGGCGTGACGCCGGAAATTCCCGGAGGCCAGCACGCCACCCCTCACGCGCCTCTGGCACGCGTCCCAGCCGCCGGAGCGCGTGTCCCCGCTGGAACGACAGCTCCTCTGCATACGGGTCGTGCGGCATCGCCAACGCGGCGTCGGCGACGGCGACGCCATCCTCATAGCGGCCAAGGCGAATCAACGCCGAGAGGCGCATGGTCTCGAGGCCCGGCGTTTTTCCGATCTCGGACTCCCATGCGTCCAGCGCACCGAGCACCTCGGTGTAGGCGCCCTGCTCGAGCTGACCCACGATCGACATGAACCGAGGCATCTGCGTCATGTCGGGAATCGGCGGCGAACGCACGTTCGGACTCTGCTCGCCGTCGAGCATCAACCCGATGTTCTCCGGTGACTCCGCCACCTCGGGGGCCCCGACCCCAGCCGCTTCATGGAACGTCGAAGCAGACCACCCGATCCAGGCGACCCGAACAAACTTGTAAACGCGACTCCGCAACAACCACCGGTCCAAGGTGTCGGCCGCACCCGTGGACGGCTTCTCGTCAGGCAGGGAGTTCCAACTGTTGTTCTCGCCGATGACCACCACGATCGCATCCGGCGCGTGCGTGACGATGTGCGCTTCGAGCCGGTCGGCCACCATCGCGCTCGTCAGACCCGGGATCCCTTCGTTGATCGCCACGAGTCCTGGGCCACCAACGGCGCCATCCCACACGTCCGGCAGCTGCTCGGGGAACGACCGCCCTCCGAGGCCGTACGTAAAGCTGTCACCCTCGCACAGGACGACAGGACCGGATCCGTCCCCGGCCCCACGCGGCGCGAAGCCGAGCTCCAGCAGCCGAAGCGCTCCCTCTGCGACGCCGACCAGCAACAGGGTACCGAGCAGCAAGTCGGTGACCCAGGCCCCCTTCCGGCGCGACGCCACGTCAGAAGACCGCGTAGAAGAACGGGATCAACACCGGCATCTCGGCCATCGTCACGAACAGAAGCAGCAGAATCAGGGCCACGACCAGCGGCAGCATCACGAACAGACGCCGATCACGGACCATCCGGAGCAACTCAAAAACGGTCTCGAAGCGCTCGGTCAAGCGGCTCATCGGGCCTCCGGCTTGCTCAACACGTAGTTGCCGAGCACGAGATGGTCGAGCTCCGTTCCGGCGTAGCAGCGCCACGCATCATCCGGCGTACAGACGATCGGCTCGCCACGGACATTGAAGCTGGTGTTCAACAGCACCGGCACACCGGTACGGCGCTCGAAGGCCGAGATCAGACGGTAGAACCGATCGTTGGAGGTCGGCGTGACCGTCTGGACCCGTGCCGTCCCATCGACGTGCGTAATCGCAGGGAGCACGCTGCGCTTGTCCTCCACCACGTCGCACGCGAGCAACATGAACGGGCTCGGCTGATCGAGCTTGAAGAACTCCGATGCCCGCTCCGCGAGGATCGCCGGGGCAAACGGCCGGAAGAACTCGCGGTGTTTCACGCGGGCGTTCACGTGATCCTTCATCCCCTCTGGGCGCGGGTCCGCGAGGATCGAGCGGTTCCCCAGCGCGCGCGGCCCAAACTCCATCGCCCCCTGACACCAACCGACGATCTTGCCGTCGGCGATCCAGCCCGCCACACGATCGAACAGCACGTCATCGTCGAGCCGCTCCACCGTGGCCCCCCGAGCGACCAGGGCTGCCTCGATCTCGGCGTCCGACCAACGGTTACCGAGGTAGGCATGCTCCATCGGCCAACGCTTCGTGCCCCCGAAGAGCGCCGTGTACGCGTACAGGGCGGCGCCGAGACTGCCTCCGTCGTCACCCGCCGCAGGCTGCACGAAGATCTGCTCGACCGGCGTGTTCTCGAGAATCTTGCCGTTCGCGACGCAGTTCAACGCGACGCCGCCTGCCATGCACAGCGCCTTGTGCCCGTACCGCTTGTGCGCCGTGCGGACGATCTTGATCAGGATCTCTTCGGTGAGGGCCTGCAGGCTCGCCGCAAGATCCTCGTGCTCCGAGCGCAGCTCGCTCTCGGGCGCCCGCGCAGGGATGAACTTCGCCTCGAACCGCGGGTTGGTCATCACGAGATCGTAGTGGAACGCGAAGTAGTTGAGGTCCAAACGGAAGCTACCGTCCTCGCGGACGTCGACGATCTCCTTCAGCGCGGCGAGGAAGCGCGGTTGGCCGTACGACGCCAGCCCCATCACCTTGCCCTCGCCGCCGTTGACCTTGAACCCAAGATGCGCCGTGATCGAGGAGTACAGGAGTCCGATCGAATGCGGGAACCGCAGCTCTCGCTCCAGCGAGATCTTCGTCCCCCTGCCCTCGCCCATCGTCAAGGTCGACCACTCGCCCGTACCGTCCGTGGTCATCACCAACGCCTCCTCGAAGGGAGACGGCAAGAACGCGCTCGCTGCATGCGCGTAGTGGTGATCACTGAAGAAGATCTTGCCCTTGTAGCCGGTCGTCTGACGGATGTACTGAGGGACCTGGAGCTTGTGGTTGAGCCACATCGGCAAGAAGGCCCGAAACGACTTCCAGGATGCCGGGTACATCCGCAAATGCGAGCGCAAGATCCGCTCGAACTTGAGGAACGGCTTCTCATAGAACACGATGGCGTCGAGGTCGTTGAAGCCAAGCCCGCCCTCTTCGAGACACCACTGGAGCGACCGCACCGGGAAGTCCACCGTGTGCTTGATGCGCGTAAAACGCTCCTCCGCCGCGGCCGCGATGATTTGGCCATCGCGGAGCAACGCCGCCGACGAGTCATGGTACATGTAGGACATACCGAGGATATTCATCAGTACTGCCTCGAGAAGCGGGCCTCGCCCTCGTCCGCCGGGTCCTTGTCCGTGAAGTACGACCCGTCCTTGAGCGTCGGCCTCAGATCGTCGGAGCCGAACCACCGCATGACGAGAGCCGTCGGGCCAAGAACCAGATGGTAGACCAGAAACATCGCGACCTGCGCAAGCCCCCGCGCGACCCAAGCCGCAAGCAGCCGGAACGTCGCCCCCACCCGGTTGTAGACGAAGTTGAGCGCGAAGCTGAACGCGGTGCGAACACGCAGCGGCAGCACCATCGCGATCGCGGTCACGACGTACGCAGAGACGACGTCGACACGTCCCTTCGGCGCGGCCCCTTCAACGGTGACCTGGTCGAACTGCATAGCGCGAATGCGCGCTTCCTGTTCGGCGCGGATGCGTGCCCGCTCGTTCAAGTCGTCGCTCACTCCGCCTCCATCAACCGCGCAATGCGCGAGCCGGCACGATGTTGGGTGTCGGCCCACTGCTCCGTCAGGGTCGCGAGATGGTCGACCTTGGCGGTGAGGTACGCCTTCATGTTGGTCTCGTATTCATCGAGGGTATGGTTCACGAGGTACTGCCGCATCACCATCGCGAACAGGATGTGCTGCGAGCAGATCACCTGCTTGTCCTTCGTCGTCCGCTTGACCTGCGGACTGTCGGTGATCCCCAGGCGGAAGAGGTGGGCTTCGGTGTCGAGCCCCTCCTCGTG
>JBEIFN010000084.1:0-7962 GCA_040382435.1 Alphaproteobacteria bacterium | reverse complement strand
TGGCGACGAGCTCTGCCGGCGACCAGTAGTAGACGAGGTCTTCGCCCATCGTCCCAAAGCTCAGCCACCCGAGGACGCCGACGACGGTGGCGATGGCGACCAGCGCTGCGAGCTTTCGTTGGAGTGCGACGTTCATCGTGGACCTCCGGGAGGACGCCGGGCGAACAGGGTGGCCGCGTAGACGCTGAGCGCGACCCACGCGACGCCCCACGCGAGCGCGATGTAGAAGCCGCCTCCCTCGACGACGCCAGAGCCGATCGACGTGTTCATGCGCCGACCTCCCGGCGTGAGGGCAGCGCGGGTGCAGCCTCAGCGGCGGCGCGCGCCGCGGCGATCCGCGTGCGACGCGCGATCATCCACGTGGCGAGGAACAAGAACCCGAAGGCATTCATCCGCATGATCAGCGTCATGAAGCCGTCGATGGTGTCGGGGCTCGAGAAGCTCTGATGGATGCTGCGCCACAGCTTGACGCTCACGTAGGTCACGATCATGCTCGTGGCTGCCAAGATCGACGCGATCGACGACCACGTCGCGCGCCGTTCGGGATCTTGGACCGCTTGGCGCAGCAGCAGCACGCCGACGAACGCGATCTCCATCACGGCGGTGCTGGTCAGGCGGGGATCCCACGTCCACCACGTGCCCCAGGTCGGGCGGGCGAAGGCGCTGCCGGTGACCAGCAGGACGCCGCCCATCACGACCCCAACCTCGACGCACGCCTCGACCTGGTCGTCGAACCGGGCGCGTCCGGTCAAGAGGTGGGCGACGGCGAACGCCGCGGCGAATCCGAAGCTCACCAGCGTCGCCCAGGCGGAGGGGACGTGGACGTAGAGGATGCGTCCGACCTCGCCCATCATCCGCTCGGCGGGGGCATCGATCAGGCCGAGCCAACTCCCCTGGACGAGCAGCAAGATGCCGGCGAGGCCGAAGACGTCCTCCCACGGGGGCAGGTGGTACCAGACGCGGCCTGCGACACGGTTGGTGAGGGCACGCCACAGCACCGCGCCGAACAGCAACAACCACGACGGGCCAACGGGCAGCGAGAGCAAGGGGGGCATCGGCATCGCCTCGGACGGCGTCTATAACCGACGTCGGCGGGGCCTGCGCGTGTCGTTTGGCCGCGTGGCGCGGGCTCAGCGAAGGATGAGACCCACGATGACCAAGGCCAACAGGATCGCACCGATGTTGAAGGCCCAGCCGAGCCACGTGCGCCGCCGCTCGTCGCCTGAGAGCATGTCGTACGAGGACGAGGCGGCGCGGGATTTGCGGCTGCGCGCGCGGTGGCGGTTGGCGATCTCTTCCGGCGTCAAGAACAGCGTGCGGCCGTCGTGCGCGCGGTAGCGGTGCCGCCCGAGCGCGCCGTAGAAGGCGTCTTCGGCTTGCTCCCGGATCGCCGGATCGACGGCGGCGAGCGGGTCGAGTGACTCGCCCGCCGAGAGGTCGGCGATCGCTGTGCGGGTCTCGGCGGCGATGCGCTCTCGTCGGGCGAGTGCATCGAGCACGAGCTGGCGCTGCTCCTCGGGCGTCATGCGGGGATCTCCGGACGAGGCGAAGGTAACTTGGTTGCGCGTGCTTGGGGCGGCTTGGGGAGCGCGGCGCGCGCGCGGTCGAGGGCTTCGGGGATGGTCTCGGCGTTGCCGACCCGTGCGACGACCATGCCAAGGCTCATCATAAACCACGCCGCCGCGAAGGTCGCGAGGTTGAGCGTGAACGCCATCGCCGAGAACGCCAGCAGGCTGAGCAAGAAGCCTTGTCCGATCGCGAGCGTGTACGGCGTCTGCGCGCGCGTCGCCCCGTTCCACGCCGCACGGTACAGCTGCAAGCCGAAGTAGGCGTGGCTCAGCAGCCCTGGGATCCCCTGCTCCGCCGCGACGTTGACGTAGCTGTTGTGCGCGATCTTCCAGACCTCACCGGCGGAGACATACGACGCGTGCGTTCGGAACAGTCCGACGCCGACGCCCAGAAAGGGGTGTTCGCGGAAGATCTTCAACCCTGCTTCGAGCAGGGCCCGACGTTCTCGCAACGATCCACCGCCGAGGTCGGCCTCGATGGTCGGGTCGAGCAGCGTGCTGTACCGCAGCAGCATCGCGTCGATGTTGACCGTGAACGGCAGGCTCAGGATGAGCAGCCCCATGGCCACGCCGAGCAGCGTGCGGCGTTGCCGAAGGATGTAGAGGATGCCCGGGCTGATGATCACGAACGACAGGAGGCCTGCACGCGAGATCGACTGCAGGACCGCCGCCGGGAACGTCACGCCGAGGCCGATCAGCAGCGGCGTCGCGAGGGGGTGTCGGTCGACGCTCATCGCGGCGATCAACATTGGGCAAACGACGAGCAACGCCGTACACCAAGCGTTCGGGTCACCGTATGCGCCCGAGGTTCGCTGCTGCCACGCGTCGGAGGCGGTGACGAAGAACCCCTCTTTGCGCTGCGTGAGCAAGGTCCAGAGGAGCAACCCGACGGTCATCGCGCTCATGGCGCGCATCAGCCATGGCAGCGAGTCCTCGTCGATCGCTTGGTAGATGAGGTGCGCCATCAACGCGAGCATCACCACGCCGGCAAGATCGGTGTAGCCGAGCGAAGGTTGGATGGCGGCGATCAGGCTCATCGTCATGGTCATGACGACCGCGAAGCTGCCGGTGGTGATCGGCATCGCCTGAAAGAAGGGCGCACGGCGGACGGCGGCGTTGGTGAAGTGCGCGCCGATCGTGAACAGCACGGCCATCTTGGAGTACGTGAGAGGCACGCCCAGCACGCGCAGGCCGGTCAGGCCGCGCGCATCGAGCAGAATGCCCGCGAACGCGAGGCCGACGGCCACGCTCGGGCGGTACAGGCCGGCGGCGACGATCCCAATGCCGACGAACCCGACGACGGGCGCCGCAGAGCCGAGCACCGCGATGGCGCCGACGACGATCCCCAGCGCGACGATCCAGCCGTCGCCTTTGAGGAACTCGCGGATCACGAGCCCGACGACTCGCCGGGAGCGCCTGCGGCCGGGTCGGGCCCGTAGTAGGCGTAGTAGTCGCGGTAGGCGTAGTAGTACTTGTACTTGCTCCCGCCGCGCTGCAGGTCGACGTTGTTGAGAATGACCCCGAAGATCTTGGCTTCGACCTGGCGCATCAGGTCGAGCGTCTGCTTGACCACGGCACGGCTGACGGCCTGCTCCTTGACCACGAGCACGATCCCGTCGACCACGCGGCTCAGCGTGACCGCGTCGGACAGGGCGACCGACGGCGGCGTGTCGAGCAGGATGATGTCGAAGTGTTCCTCGAGCTCGGTGAGCACCTGCGCCATGCGGGGCGATCCCATCAACTCGGCCGGATGGTCCGAGGACTCGCCGGAGTAGATGCAGTACAGGTTGGGAACTTCGGTCGCCTGCGGGAGCTCGGAGACGCCGGCGACGCCGACCAGATATGAGCTCAGGCCGACGCGGTTGTCGGCGCCGAACACCTTGTGAAGGCGCGGCCGACGGAGGTCGGCGTCGAGGATGACGACGCGCTTGCCCATCTGCGCGAAGCTGACGCCGAGGCGAAGCGTGGTGCTCGTCTTGCCTTCGCGTGCGACCGAGCTGGTCACGAGGATGCGACGCGGCGAGGGCCCGTGCGGGTTCATCTCGAGGACGGCGCGCAGGCCGCGGACGGCCTCGGCCACGCTCGAACGCGGGTTGAAGTGCGTGAACAGGTCGGCTTCGGTGCTGTGCACGCCTTCGGGGAGGCGTGGGATCAGGCCGATGAACGGCACTTTGAGGTGGGCGACGACGTCGAGCTGCGAGGTGATGGTGTCGTCGACGTACTCGCGGAGCAGGGCGAGCGCGATGCCGCCGACGATGCCGACGACCGCGGCGACCGCGAGCGAGAGCGGGATGTTCGGCTTCCAAGGGGTGAGCGGTGCCAGGGCGCGGTCGACGATGCGGACGTTGTTGAGCTGCGTCTCGGCGGTGACGCTGACCTCTTCGAAGCGTTCGGCGAGCTTGTCGTAGAACGCGGTAGCGCGGTCCAGATCGTTCTGCAGAAGGGCGAAATCGCCCATTTGGGTCTGTTGGTCGATCAGCGCCTGCTTGACCCGGTCGATCTCGCTGCCGAGCTTCGTCTCGGCCTCGCGGATCGCGGCGACCACGCTGCGCTCGGTCTCGATCAGCCGCTTGAGCTCGGTCTGCACGGCCTTGGCGAACGCCTCGCGCTCGGCCTTGGCTTGGACGACGTCGGGATGCTGGGGGCCTTGGACGGCGTTGAGGCGGGCGTAGCGAGCTTCGACCTCGTTGAGCTTCTGGCTGGCGGCGTCGAGGGTGGCCGAGCTCATGACCTTGGTGAGGTCGCCGTACAGCCCCCGCTTGAACAGGGCTTCTTGGCTCGACAGGCTCGTCTCGGCGACGATGCGTTCGGCGGTCTTGCGGCCGTAGGCCTCGTTGAGGCTCGCCAGCTGGGTCGCGAGCGTGTTGGTCTCGCCCTCGACCCCGATCATGCTCTCACGGGCCTTGAAGTCGTGGACCTTCCGGGTCGCCTCTGAGACCTTGGCTTGGTAGTCTTGAAGCTGCTTGTCGAGCCATTCACGCGCGCCGGCGCTCGCATCGCGACGCGCCGACAAGGTGTGGTCCGAGTAGACGTCTGCGACCAAGTTGGCAAGGACGGACGCCCGCTCTGGGTCGGTGTGGACCACCGACAGGTCGATGAGCTGGCTCTGCTCCTCGGGCACCACCGTCATCATCGAATAGAGCCGGTCGACGCCGCCGTTGTCGGGCGTGAGATCGTCGTAGCCGGCTTCGGCGTAGCGCCGCACGACCTCTTCCCGGATCGCGCGCGACAGCAGGATCTGGATCTGGGTGCGATAGAACTGCTGAAGTTCGAAGTAGCCGTTGGCGTTGTTGTCGACGACCTCGCGCACCTCGATCTCTTGGCCGACTTGCGGCGAGAGCTGGATGATCGCGGTGGCTCTGTACTCGGGCGTCTTGAGCAGTCCGCCGATCAGCGTCGTGCTGAGGACGGTGAACAGGAACAGCAGGACCACATTCCGCTGCTTGCGCAGAATCGGCCAGAGGTCTTCGATCTGAAACGCGAGCAGGGGAGCGCTCGTGGGCGTCGACTGGGCGTTCACGTCGTTGGGCATGCGGCTCCCGCGGGCACGTTGATCCGTTGTAGCCCGGGAGGCGGGCAGCGTCGTGGAGAAGGCGTCAACCCGCGGCCGACCTCAGGCGGGCCGTGAGGGCGTCGGCGAGCGCAGCGATGCGCGCCCCGACCTCGGGAGGCTCCGCTCTTCCCACGCTTTTGCCGTGGACGTCGGCCAGGATCTCGTCGGTGAACGGCACTCCGACGTGTGCGAACAGTTGGGGGAACACCTCGTGGGGGCGTTGGACGAGGTCCTCGTAGGCGACGACCCGAACGCGGGGGTCGGCGTCGAGGCCGAGCGTGAACAGGAAGCTGTTGCGCAGGTACCAGAACAAGGTCGCGCCCGCGTGGGCGGTGAGGGGGCCCTCGACGACGTCTTGAAGTTGCGCGAGCACGCTGGTCGGGATGCGCTCGCCGCGCCAGCCGACGGTCGACGCATGGCCTCGGAGGACCTCGTCGATCACCTCGCGTTGGTGGTCTCCCCACTTGACGACCGCGGAGTTGGCGACGTCCTGCCAGCGTCGCACGACCCAGAACACGCGCGCGTCAGGGTGGTCGAGGAGCAGCTGGTCACCGAGCTGGCTGTCGCAGAGTGGCTTGTAGATCACCCGATGTGCCGGCGTGCGGGCGGTGATCGCGCGGACGATCGGCGCGCTTCTCAGACGGAAGTTGTCGTAGGCGATCAACGACTTTTCTGGGTGTGACCACAAGCCGGGCGCGCGCATCAAGGTGTCGATCAACATCGTGGTGCCCGATCGCTGGCAACCGAGGACGAAGATCGGCGTGGGCGAGACGCTGCTCGGTGTGTCGAGCCATTGGTGGAACGCCTTGCGCGCGAGGTTCGCTGCGATGCGGGCACGCTCGGGAAGTCGGTCGAATCGAGGCGTCATGCACAGGCTCCAGAGGGGTTAGGATATGGGGTGACAACGGGGTCCGCCAGCCCCGTCGGAGGCGGCATGGGACGACGCGGCGGACTTGGCGCGCTCGCGGCGTCGCGGTTGGTCTTCGCGGCGTCGGGTTTGGCCGTGAACCTCGCGATGGCGCGCTGGCTGCCCGTCGAGTCGTTCGGCGTCTACCGCTGGATCATGTCGCTGTGCGCGCTCGGTACGTTCGGCACGACGCTCGGGCTCGGTCCCTGGCTGACGCGCGCGGTGGTCGAGGAGCCGTCGCGGGCGCGCCCGTTCACCCGTGCGGTCCTCGCGGTGGTCGCGTCGTTGTCGGCGGCCACGGGGGCCGCCATCGTCGCTTGGGTGACGTTGGCCGATGGCCGACCGGAGGTGGTCGGTGCTGCGGTGGCGGCCGCGATCGGCCTCGGGCTTGGCGCGATCGCGTCCATGTTCGAGGCGGGACTTCACGGGCTTCACCGGACGCGCGCGGAGGTGGCGCCGACGTTGGTGGGACGTGGGTCGATGGTCGCGGTCAATGTGGGGCTGTTGCTCGCAGGCTTCGGCGTCCCGGCGGTGATGGCGGGGCGCGCGGTCACCGGGGCGTTGACGGCCGCGTTGCTCGGTGTCGCGTTTCTGCGCGAGGCGCCGACGTCGCACGTTGCCGCCCCGGGCTGGCGCGACGTCGTTTGGCAAGGGCGGGCGCTCGGAGCCACCGTGCTCTTTGGCGCGGTGTACGCCCAGGTCGACGTCGTGTTGCTCGAGGCGCTCGCCGGGGCCGAGGCGGTCGCCCAGTACGCGGCCCCTGCGACGGTGTTGCTCCAGCTCGCGCTGCTCGCGACGGTGGTGACGCGCGCGAGCTTCCCAGCCGTCGCTGCCGCCGAGACCGATGCGGACGCCGCGGCCGAGGTGCGGCGCGCGTCGGAGATGCTGTGGGGCTTGGGGATCGCGATCGCAGCGGGGGGCGTGGCGGTGTCCGATGCGCTCGTGCCGTGGCTGTTCGGGGCGGCGTACGCGAGCAGTGCCCCGGTCTTCGCGCTGCTCGCGTGCGCGATGCCGCTGAGGTTTCTCCACGGGCACTTTGGCCTGAGTCTGACGGCGCGCGATGCCTCCACGACGAGGGCGCGCATCGACGGCGTCGCCGCGGCGTTCAACATCGGGATCAACCTGTTGGCTTTGGGGCTGGGCGGCGCGATGGCGGCTGCGTGCACCACCGTCGCCACCGACCTGCTGTTGGTCGTAGGCACCGGGCACGCCTTGTCGCGCCGGGTCGGTGCGGTCGTCGATGCCGGGCGGTTCGTCCGTTGGGCGGCCGCGGCCGCGGGGATGGCCGCGCTGGTCGGCGCCACCGGGACATGGCCGGTGTGGGTCCGTGTCGGCGTCGGCTTGGTCAGCTACCCTTGCTTCGCGTTTTGCACGGGCGCGTTGTCCATCGTTACGCTCGCCGGACGGTGGCCGATGCGCGGCCACAGGTCGCACAACCGGACTTGATCCTCGGCGTAGGCCTCGGTCAGGCGGTCGCGAAGCTCGCGCGAGAGGGGCAGGAACGCGGCTTGGGTCGAGGGGCCGGCCGTCTTGGGCAAGAACCAGGATCGAACGCCCAGTCGCTTGAGACCGTGCACGACCGGGGCGAGATCGTGGCGGTAGAGCCAGGCCGCGACGGCGCGACCCGCCACGTACAGGCCGTGCGCCCGCGGGACCTCCGACGCGTTGTGCGCGCGTTGGACATCGCCGAGGGCGTCGACGCGGCGGAGCCCGAGGTGCGCTTGGATGAGGGCGAGCGTCTCGACGGGTTCGCCGACGAGGTCGTCGAACGCGTACACGGCGAGTCGGGAGGCGTTGACGTGGTCGAGGTAGCGTTCGAGCTGTTCGGCGTAGCGTCCGCGGGCCACGGCGTTGGGATGGTCGAGGGCGAACGACTCGGGACCTCCCGCGTAACCGAGCTCCTTGACCGCGAACTTGTAGTGGCTGTGAAAGCG